>NZ_JACBWZ010000780.1 GCF_013870595.1 Streptomyces sp. WELS2
CGGGAGCCGGCGGTTTCGGGATCGGAGGCGGGATTGACGGTGGTGCAGCCGGCGACGCTCACCAGAGCGGCGACCAGCAGCGGAAGAAGTCGGCGAGGCACGGCGCCCACTGTGCCGCACCGCCCGCGGCGGCGGCCCGCTCCACGCCGGATCACCACCCCCACGAGCGACCGGCCGGGGTGACGGACCCGTCACGATGATCGGGTGTCCGCACCGGTCGCCGGCAACTCCCCCTCGCCCGCTTGCCGTTGCGTGGTCCGCCCGCCGGCCCGGCGGGCGCGTCCGGCCCTGCGGGAATACCACGATCCGGTGGTTTGTTGCCCGCACCACGGACACCGCACCCCTTCCAGTGGTAGCGTGCTGTCAGCACTCGTGCACGCCCAAGGTGGGCGCCGGTGCCAATCTCTCTCAGCTGATCGGTTCGCCGCTGTCCCGGATCCCCCGGCCTCCGGCGCGTCAGCTTCCCGGTACCGCCTCGTGACGGGCTTCTCTCCGCCGTACCCGAGGCACCGTCTCCGCCGCCCGGAGGCAGTCGCAGACGCCTCCCGCTCGCGGCCTCACCCCCGCTTCCCCTCCCCGTCCCGTCCGCGAAAGGACATCCGCATGACCACCACGCTCACAGCCCGTCCCGAGGCCACGCAGGCACCGGCCGCCCCGCTCGTCACCGGCGTCCTGGACATCGACGCGCACGGCAAGGGACATCTCAGGGCCGCCGGCCTGCTCCCCTCCCCCGCCGATCCGCAGGTCGCGCCGGCGCTCGTGCGCCGCCACGGACTGCGCAAGGGGGATCTGGTCGAGGGCGTCAGGGGCGCCCAGCGGGCCCTGACCGAGGTGGCGCGCGTCAACGGACGCGCCCCCGGCGCGCGTCGCCACTTCCACGAGCTCACCCCGCTCCATCCGCACCGGCGCCTGCGCCTGGAGCACCCCGGCGCCGGGCTGACCGGGCGCCTCGCCGATCTGCTCGCGCCGGTCGGCAAGGGCCAGCGCGGTCTCATCGTGGCGCCGCCCAAGAGTGGCAAGACCGTGCTGCTCCAGCAGCTCGCCGCCGCCGTGGCCGGCAACCACCCCGAGTGCCGGCTGATCGTCCTGCTGCTCGACGAACGGCCCGAGGAGGTCACCGAGATGCGCCGCTCGGTGCGCGGGGAGGTGTACGCCTCCACCTTCGACCGCTCGCCCAAGGACCACATCGCCCTGGCCGAGCTGGTCGTGGAGCGGGCCAAGCGGCTGGTCGAGGCCGGTGAGGACGTCGTCGTGCTGCTGGACTCGCTGACCCGGCTGTGCCGCGCCTACAACAACGCCTCCGCCGCCGGCGGCCGCACCCTGAGCGGCGGTGTCGACGCGGGTGCGCTGATCGGCCCCAAGCGGTTCTTCGGCGCCGCGCGCCAGGCCGAGGAGGGCGGCTCCCTCACCATCCTCGCCTCGGCGCTGGTGGACACCGGTTCCCGGGCCGACGGCTACTTCTTCGAGGAGCTGAAGAGCACCGGCAACATGGAGCTGCGTCTGGACCGGGAGCTGGCAGCCCGGCGGGTGTTCCCGGCCGTGGACATCGACTCCAGCGGCACCCGTCGCGAGGAACTGCTGCTCACCCCGGCCGAGTTGACCGCCGTACGCGGACTGCGCCGGGCTCTGCGCTCCCGGGAGGGCGGTCCGTCCGCCGTCGAGACCCTGCTCGAACGGCTGCGTGCCACTCCCGACAACGCCACGTTCCTGCGGCGGATCCGGCCCACCCTCCCGGCCGGCTGATCCCGGCCCCCGGGGCGCCCCGGTGCGGCATCCGGGTTGCTCGGCGCCCCGAACGGCCCCGGCGGGGTGAGGGATCAGGACCCTGTTCGTAGGTTGACCGTATGATCACCGGATTCTCGTATCGCGCGGCAGTGTCGGCCTGCTCCCTCTGTGTGGCGGGCCTGCTGGTGCTCACGCCGGCCGCTGCCGCCGCCGGACACCCGGCCGGGGAACCCGCCCCGCCCCGCCCCCCGGCGGCGATGCCCGGGCCGTCCCTGCTGTACAGGTCCGGCACCCAGGTCCGGCCGCACCGGGGCGCCCCCGAACTGCCCGATGTCTCGGCGCTGTCCTGGCTCATCGCCGACGCGAGCAGCGGCGAGGTGCTGGCCGCGCACGAAGCGCACCGCGAACTGCCCCCCGCCAGCACCCTGAAGACCCTGTTCGCGCTCACCGTCCTGCCCACGCTGCCCGGCGGGCTCCAGCACACCGTGTCCTACGACGAACTGGCGGACGTCGGCGAGGGCAGCAGCCTGGTCGGCGTCGAGGAGGGGCACACCTACCAGGTGGCGGACCTGTGGCGGGGGGTGTTCCTCAGCTCCGGGAACGACGCCGTGCACGTCCTCGCCCGGCTCGGCGGCGGCTGGGAGGCCACCGCCGCCCGGATGCAGGACAAGGCCCGCTCGCTCGGCGCGCTGGACACCCACGTCGTCTCCCCGGACGGTTACGACGCCCCCGGCCAGGTCTCCTCCGCCTTCGACCTCGCGGTGTTCGGCCGGGCGGGCCTGCGCGACCCCGACTTCGCCCGGTACTGCGGCACCGCCGAGGCCAGCTTCCCCGGTGACGGCTCGTCGTACCCCATCGAGAACACCAACCGGCTGCTGACCGGCGAGGACGGCGTGGCGCCGTACCCCGGGCTGATCGGCATCAAGAACGGCTACACCAGCAACGCGGGCAACACGCTCGTGGCAGCGGCGCGCCGGAACGGGCACACCCTCGTGGTGAGCGTCCTCAACCCTCAGGCCGACGGCGGGTTGACCGTGTACGAGGAGGCCCGCGCGCTCGCGGAGATCCGTGCCCCCGCCGGCACGCTGCCCGGGGTGTCGTCCTTCCAGCTCCA
>NZ_JACBWZ010000781.1 GCF_013870595.1 Streptomyces sp. WELS2
CCGGCGACCGCGTCGACGTCATCGCGGCGCAGGATCCGCCCGCCGACGGCGCCCGGGTGCTCGCGCGCGGTGTCAGGGTGACGGAGGTGCCGAAGCCGCCGGACGGCGCCGCCGAGAGCGGAGCCCTGGTCGTGCTGTCGGTGCCCCGGGCCACGGCCGCCCGGCTGGTCGGCGCGAGCGCCACCGCGCGCCTGGCGGTGACGCTGTGCTGAACCGGCTCGTAAGCCCCGCCGACGGCTTCCTGTCAAGTCGCTCGATCGAGTTACCGAAGTGGACACCCGGGCCGCTTCCTGCCGTAGGTTGCGGAGCGTTTTGTTCCACACCCTGTGCATGCGAGGAGAGTCCCCGAGGTGAGCGCGAAGAAGGAACCGAGCGTCTGGCAGGGCTTCAAGGCCTTCCTGATGCGCGGCAACGTCGTCGATCTGGCAGTCGCGGTGGTCATCGGCGCGGCCTTCACCAACATCGTCAACTCGGTGGTGAAGGGGGTCATCAACCCGCTGGTCGGAGCGATCGGCACGCAGAACCTCGACCACTACAGCTCCTGCCTGAAGGACCCGTGCAAGGTGGCCGCCGACGGCACGGTGCAAAGCGGTGTGCCGATCCTGTGGGGCTCCGTCCTGGGCGCCGCGCTCACCTTCGTGATCACCGCCGCGGTGGTCTATTTCCTGATGGTGCTGCCGATGTCCAAGTACCTGGCCCGGCAGGCGGCCCGGAAGGCGGCGCGCGAGGGCACCAAGGAGGTCGTGGAGGTGAGCGAGCTGGAGGTGCTCAAGGAGATCCGGGACGCCCTGGTCGCACAGCGCGGCTCGGGACAGGGCGGCGAGCGCTAGCGACGCTCGCGCGGCCCGTTCAGAGGTGGTGGGGCGGCTTCTCGTCCAGGAAGCGCCTGAGGTCGGCTGCGCTGTCGCCGTCGGCCCGCTCGCCCCACCCGCGGTCGGTGTCGTCCGAGGACTGCTGGTCCAGCGGGTCGTCGAAGACCAGCGCGGGCTTCGGGGCGCGCGGCTCGGGGGCGGATTCGGCAGCGGTGCTCATGCCACCAGGGTACGGCTCCCGGGTCGGCGGCCCGGCGGGCTGCCCGCCCCGGCACCGGACGGTCGGCCCGCCCCCTCGGGCGCACGGGATCGTGAACGGGCTCTCGCGGCCGGTTTCTGCTGTCCTGGGTGTCATGACGCCGAGTTCCGCTCCCCCGCCCGCCCCCTCCGGCACACCACGGCCGCCGGGCCACCTGCGACGGCTCACCGCACGCGAGCGGGAGGAGGCGCACCGCGTCGCCTCCCCGCTGGAGCTGTTCTTCGACCTGTGCTTCGTCGTGGCGGTCGCGCAGGCGGGCGTGCGGCTGGTGCACGCCGTCGCGGAAGGACACGCGGGCACCGGGATCCTGGACTACGCCATGGCGTTCTACGCGATCTGGTGGGCCTGGATGAACTTCACCTGGTTCGCCTCCGCGTACGACAACGACGACGCGCTCTACCGGGTCGTCACCCTGGTGCAGATCGCCGGCGTGCTGGTCCTGGCGGCCGGGATCTCCCGGGCCTTCACCGACCACGACTTCCTGCTGGTCTGGCTCGGTTACGCGATCATGCGGCTGGCGATGGTCTGGCAGTGGCTGAGAGCCGCGAGATCGGCCGGGGGCCCGGAGCGGACCACGGCACTGCGCTACGCGGGCGGGGTGCTGCTGTGCCAGGTGGGCTGGCTCGGCCTGGTGCTGCTGCCGGAGCCCGCGCGGCCCTGGGTCTTCCTGGTGATGGCGCTGGTGGAACTGTGCGTGCCGCTGTACGCCGAGCGCAAGCGGATGACCCCCTGGCACCCGCATCACATCGCCGAGCGGTACGGACTGTTCACGATCATCGTGCTCGGCGAGACGATCGCCGCGGCCACGGTCGCCGTGAAGTCGGCCCTGGCCGAGCACAGCACGCCGGCCGAGCTGCTGCCCATCGCGGCGGGCGGGCTGCTGATCGTCTTCGCCGCGTGGTGGATCTACTTCGTGGTCCCCATCCACGGGCATCTGCGCTCCAGCAGGCGGGCGTTCGTCTGGGGCTACGGCCACTACCTGGTGTTCGCCTCGGCGGCGGCCGTCGGCGCGGGACTGGAGGTGGCCGTGGAGCAGGCGACCGGCAAGGCGCACATCTCCACCCTGGCCGCGTCGGCCGCCGTCACCCTGCCGACGGCGTTGTTCCTGCTGACGGTGTGGGCGCTGCACTCCCGGCACTTCAAGGCGGGCCTCGCCGAGCAGCTGGTGCTGCCGGTCACGGCCCTGCTGGTGATCTGCTGCACGTTCCTGGGCGACTGGGCGGTGTTCGCGGCGGGACTGGTGTCGGCGGCCGCGGTGGCGACCGGGGTGGTGCTGACGGCGCGCGCGGCCGCCCGGGAGCACCGGCCGGGCGCCGCCGCCCCGGCCGGCTGAGCCTTCCGCGGAGGGCGCTCGGCCACACTGGCGTCCATGACAGCTGACGCATTGACGGATGTCGCCGGGCTGCGGGTGGGCCACGCCACCCGGGCCGGCGACGGCTGGCTCACCGGCACCACGGTCGTCCTCGCCCCCGAGGGCGGCGCCGTCGCCGCCGTGGACGTGCGCGGCGGCGGGCCCGGCACCAAGGAGACCGACGCGCTCGACCCGCGCAACGTGGTCCAGCGGGTCGACGCGGTGGTGCTGACCGGGGGGAGCGCGTACGGGCTCGACGCGGCGTCCGGGGTGATGGCCTGGCTGGAGGAGCGGGGCCGCGGGGTGCCGGTGGGGCCGGACCCGGCGCATGTGGTGCCGGTGGTGCCCGCGGCGTGCGTCTTCGACCTGGGCCGCGGCGGGGACTTCCGGGCCCGCCCGGACGCGGCGACGGGCCG
>NZ_JACBWZ010000782.1 GCF_013870595.1 Streptomyces sp. WELS2
CCGGCGATGCGGGCCGCGGCGCCTTTGGGCACACGGGCGGGCAGCGCGAAGCGATGGCGCATCGGGGTTTCCTCCACGAAGGGACGCGCCTCTGTGGGGTGTCGAGGCGTGTGAGGCACTGTCTCAGCGCGCCCCGTGACCAACAATGGTGTGTGACATAGCACATGCCACCGCCGGTCCATAACACCGCGTTGTCCACGGGGAGTCGAGGGGGGCATGTGTCCCGCTCGTGCCGGGCCGGGGGCGCGCTCCTTCCGCCGCGGCCCGGCACGATCGGGCCGTCAGCCGCCTGTCCTCACCACGGGCCGGTCACGGCGAACGTGGTGCCGGGGGTATAGCAGTTGACGTACATCGTCGCTCCGTCGGGGGCGAAGGTGACCCCGGCGAACTCGCCCCACTCCGGCTTCTGGTCCGTCCCGATGTTCTGCCGGCCCCGGGCCAGCGCGTACACCTCGCCCCGGCGGGTCAGCCCGAAGACGTACTGGGCGCCGTTGCCGTCCTCGCAGACCATCAGACCGCCGCCGGGCGCCAGGCAGATGTTGTCCGGGGACTCGCCGGGCAGTTGCACATCGGTGTCCGGGCCGAACACGACGGCCAGGGTCAGCCGGCGGTGCGCCGGGTCGTAGCGCCAGACCTGGCCGTAGTGGTCGGCGGCGGAGCCGTCGGCGCCGCGCGCGAAGGACGACACGAAGTACACGCTGGTGCCGCCCCAGTAGCAGCCCTCCAGCTTCTGCGCGTGGGTGATGCCGCCGGGGCCGTAGTCCTGGAACCTGGTCGGCGTGGCGGTGGCCAGCGGATCGGGTACGTCCACCCACTCGATGCCGTCGAAGCGCGCCCCGGTCTCCCGGATCGCCGACAGGTCCGCCACGCCGGGCACCCGCATGGCCTGGAGCCGGCCGCCGGCGCGGAGCGAACCGACGCCGCCCAGCGGCCGGTCGGGCAGGAAGCGGTAGAGGAGGCCGAACGGCTTCTGGAAGGCGTCCTCCGTCTCGTAGAGGACGCCGTCGCGCGGGTCGATCGCGACCGCCTCGTGCTGGAAGCGGCCCAGCGCGGTCAGCGGCACGGCGCCGGTGCGGTGCGGGTCGGTGGGGTGCACCTCGAAGACGAAGCCGTGGTCCTTGGTGTAGCCGTTGGTGCCCGCTTTGTCCTCGGTTTCCTCACAGGTCAGCCAGGTGCCCCAGGGGGTCCGGCCGCCCGCGCAGTTGACGGCGGTACCGGCGATGGCGACCCGCTCGGAGAGCACCCGCTGGTGCCGGTCGAGGGTCAGGGCCGTACAGCCGCCCTTGCCCGCGGGGTCGTAGGTGAGGCCGCTGACGGTGGGTACCGGGATCTGCGCGGTCGCCCGGTTCTCGTGGTTGCGGACGAGGTGTGTGCGGCCCGCGCCGCCGGCGAAGGCGGCCATGCCGTCGTGGTGCGAGGGCACCGGGCCCTCTCCGGAGCGGAGCCGGTCGCCCTCGCGGGACAGCACGGTGTAGCGGAAACCTTTCGGCAGATCGAGCAGGCCGTTCGGATCGGGGACGAGCGGGCCGTAACCGGTGTGGCCCAGGCCCTGCGCGGCGGCCGTACCCGCGAAGACCTCGGACAGGGCCCCGGTGAAGGCGATGCCCGCTCCCAGGGCGCTCGCGGCGGACAGGACCTGACGGCGTGTTGCAGACATACGGCGGTGACCTTCCTGCTGGCGGACAGGAACCGTGACCCCGCCGTGTCTACCACCTGGTGCGGGCGACGTGAACCACGCGCGGCGCACGGGTCCCGCCGTTCGGGGGACGGCCGTTTTTCCCGCCTCCGGGACACCGGCGCGTGCGGGATGCCGGTGGCCGGGTACGGCCGGTGACGGGCGCGGGGTGCCTACGCCCCGGCGGCACTCCAGGTGCGGGAGGCCCAGGTGCGCAGGTGGGGGGCCTGGGCGACGAGATCGCGGTAGGCGTCCGTGGCGGAGCGGACCATCGTCTCCACGACGTCGTCGAGGACGGTGTCCGGCCGCCAGGCCAGCACATAGCGGCACCACAGCGGGGAGCCCACCAGCGGCTTGACGACGACGTGCGGGATCGGCCGCAGCGTCGGCTGCACCAGGGACACGCCGAGGCCGTCGGCGATCATGCTCTGCAGCTGGGTCTGGTCGCCGAGCCACTCGTGCACGGTACGCGGGGTGAACCCGGCCGCCGCGCAGGCGTCGTAGAACACCCCCGGCCAGCCGGCGCCGTCGTCCGGGGTCACGAACCAGGCGTCCTCGGCGAGGTCGGCGAGCTGCACCTGGGGGCTTGGCCGCAGCCGGTGCCGGGCGGGCAGGGCGACGAAGGTGGGCTCGGTGACGATCCCGCGGTGCCGTACGACGGCCGAGTGCCGCAGCTCCATGCCCGGGTAGTCGGCGGCGATGGCGGCGTCCACCGCGCCGTCCTCCAGCAGCTCCACGATCCGCGAGGACGCGTAGACGCTGGTGACGGTCAGGGTGAGTTCGGGCAGCCGGGCGCGGACCCGGGAGACCGTGCCGGACAGCATCGGCGAGTTGGTCGCGGCCACCCGCAGGGTGCGGCGGGGGCGGGCGGCGGCCGGGCGGTGCCCGATCGCGGCGGCCCGCGCGAGCACGTCCCGGGCATGCTCGACGACCTCGGCGCCGTACCGGGTCGGCCGCACCCCGCCCGGCCCGCGCTCGAACAGCGGCTCCCCCAGGTGCCGCTCGATGCGCCGGAGCTGGGTGCTCACGGCGGGCTGCGAGTAGCCCAGCTGGGCGGCGGCCCGGCCCACACCGCCCGCGTCGGCGATCGCGCACAGCACCCGCAGGTGCCGCAGCTCCAGCTCCATCGGTCCACTCCCCCGTTCGTTCCCGCGGCCGGCGC
>NZ_JACBWZ010000783.1 GCF_013870595.1 Streptomyces sp. WELS2
CGCCAACCCACGGCCGGTTCACCACGGCGGCCGGTTCGGCCCGACGTCGGTCTACACCCCCGGTGCGGGTGCCGTGGAACCGCGTGGGGTCAGTGACGGGGTCGGGACCTGGTGGCCGTCGGTGTGCACGCCGTTGAGCACATCGAAGAGCACGCGCGCCACCTCGGCACCGAAGTGGTGCACGTCGTGGCTCATGGCCGACAGGGTCGGATGGGTGATCCGGCACAGCTGGGAGTCGTCCCACGCCAGCAGCGACAGGTCGTCGGGGACGGTGAACCCCATCTCCGCGGCGACGCCCGCCCCGGCGACCGCCATGATGTCGTTGTCGTAGACGATCGCGGTCGGCCGGTCGGCGGCGAGCAGCAGGGTGCGGGTGGCCCGGGCGCCCTCCTTCTCGTCGAAGCCGGTGGCGATCTGCCGCGCCTCCTCCAGGCCGAGTTCCCGGACGGTGTCGGCGAAGGCGCGGGTCCGGATGGCGCTGTGTCCCAGGCCGGCCGGGCCGCCGACCCGGGCGATGCGCCGGTGGCCCAGGGCCGCCAGATAGCGGACGGCCTCGGCGACCGCCGACGCGTCGTCCGTCCACACCGCCGGGAACGTGCCCGTCAGGCGGGGGTGGCCGACGGCGACCGCCGGCATGCCGAGCCGCTGCAGGGCGGGCACCCGGGGGTCGTCCTCGCGGAAGTCCACCAGGATCGCGCCGGCGATCATGCGGCCGCGCCACCACTCCTGGTAGAGCGCGACCTCCTCGGCCGGGTCCCGCACCAGCCGCAGCAGCAGGGAGCAGGACCGCTCCGCCAGGACGCTCTCGATGCCCGAGATGAAGTCCATGTAGAACGGCTCCAGGCCGAGCAGCCGGGCGGGCCGGCACAGGGCCAGCCCGACGATGTCGACCCGCTTGCTGGACAGGCTGCGCGCGGTGGCGCTGGGGGCCCAGCCCAGCTCCCGGGCCGCCGCGAAGATCCGTTCCCGGGTGGCCTCGGAGACGCCGGGCTTGTGGTTGAAGGCGAGCGAGACCGCGCCCTTGGACACCCCGGCCCGGGCCGCGACGTCCTTGATGGTGACGCGTTCCCCGGTCCCGCTCACCCGAGGTCCACGCAGAACAGTGCGGCCTCGACGGCGTCCACGGTGACCGGGCCGCAGCCCTCGATCCGGATGCGTGTGCGCTCGCCGGGCAGGAGGGTCTGCCGGCCGCGGTCGCAGACGGCGGCCGGGCCCAGCCGGTCGGGCTGGAGCAGAAGGTCTCGGACGAGGGTCTGGGCGCTCACCACGACGTCGACTCTATCCCCCGGTCCGGGCACGGGCTCCAGGGTGACGTCGTACCGGGGGCTGGGGTAGGCGAAGTCCTTGTCGGGGACGGGGAAGTGCAGCGCGCGCAGCCCTTCCCCGCCGCCGGCCCCGTCCGGACGGGGGGCCTCCCCGGCGTCCGCGACCAGGAATTCCCTGCCGCCGCGCGGGTCGGGTACGAGGTGTGCGGGGACCGGGATCCGGGCGACGGAACGGGGTCCCGCGGCCGGCTCGACCACGGCTTCGGCCAGCGTGGTGCCGTCGGCCTCGATCCGTCGCAGGGTGACCATGGGCCGCCAGGGCGTGGCGGCCTGGTTGACCGCGGCGAGCACCAGGCCGTCGGGGTCCGGGCACAGCGTGAGCAGCCGGTCGGCGTAGACGCGGCGCAGTTCGTGGTAGAGCGGCTTGGGGCGGCCGTCGCCGTCGATGGCGGCCCAGGAGGTCACCGGCCAGCAGTCGTTGAGCTGCCAGACGACCGTGCCGGCGCACACCGGCCAGTGGGAGCGCCAGTGTTCGACGCCGGCGGCGACGGCGCGTGCCTGCACCAGCTGGGTCAGGTAGTGCCAGCGGTCGAAGTCGTCCTCGGGCAGCGGGAAGTGGCGGGCGACGCCGCGGTTCAGCTTGCCGTTGCCGTCCTCGGCCTTCTGGTGGTGCAGCATGCCCGGGGAGCCGGGCGCGAGGGGCTCGCCGGGCAGCGCGCGGCGCAGGGTGGCCAGGGCGGGCGGTGCCTGCCAGCCGAACTCGGCGACGAAGCGGGGCACGCTCGCCCGGTACTCGGCGTAGTCCTGGCGGTTCCACACCTCCCAGGAGTGGTGGGTGCCGTGGGCGGGGTCGTTGGGGTGGTGGTCCCAGGAGCCGGACCAGGGGCTGCCCGCGGTGTAGGGGCGGGTGGGGTCGAGTTCGGCGACGATACGGGGCAGCAGGCCCAGGTAGTAGCCCTCGCCCCAGGAGTCCCCGGCGAGCGGGCCCTCCCAGCCCCAGTCGCGAAAGCCCCACAGGTTCTCGTTGTTGCCGTTCCACAGCACCAGCGAGGGGTGCGGCATCAGCCGGACAACGTTGTCGCGCGCCTCGGCCTCGATCTCGCCGCGCAGCGGCTGTTCCTCCGGGTAGGCGGCGCAGGCGAAGAGGAAGTCCTGCCAGACCATCAGGCCCAGTTCGTCGCAGGCGGCGTAGAAGGCCTCGTCCTCGTAGATGCCGCCGCCCCACACCCGGACCAGGTCGATCCCGGCGTCCGCGGCCTGGGTGAGGCGGGTGCGGTAGCGCTCGGGGGTGATCCGGGAGGGGAAGGCGTCGTCGGGGATCCAGTTGACGCCCCGGGCGAAGACCCGTACGCCGTTGACGACCAGGGTGAAACCGGTGCCGTGGGCGTCGGCGGAGCGGTCCAGCTCGATCGTGCGGAAGCCGATCCGGCGGTGCCAGGTGTCGAGCGGGCCGCTGTCGTCGCTCAGGGTGAGATCCAGGTCGTACAGGGGCTGTTCGCCGTATCCGCGCGGCCACCACAGGCGGGGGTCGGGGACCTCGAGACCGATGACCGTCTCGTCGCCGGTGAGTTC
>NZ_JACBWZ010000784.1 GCF_013870595.1 Streptomyces sp. WELS2
CGCGCCCGGCAGGCACAGCCGCAGCACGGCCGGCCGGCCGGTGTGCACCACGGCGTTGGTCACCAGCTCGGAGACGAGCAGGATCAGGGTCTCGGCCAGCGGCTCGTCGGCCGTTATGCCCGACCCGGCGAGCCGCGAGCGGGCCCACCGCCTGGCCCGCCCCACCTCCGCGGGGTCGGGCCGGATCTCCAGCTGCACTCGAAGCACCTGCACCGCTCACACCATCCGAACCGGCGGACACATGACCCCACGCCATCCGCGCGCCACGGCGTCCGCCGCGGCGACGATCACGACGAGGGCCACGATCGTAGCCATTTTCTGCATGGCCAGAACAACGAACTGAGCCGGGAGTCACGGACCGTGACTCCCTTACTGCACAGCATGGTTGACTGACAGTCACGCCAACAAGCGCTTCGGGCATATTCCCGCGTGAAGGAGTACGTATAGGGGATACTGTGCGACGCTCGTGACGCCGAGTCGAACAAACCCGGGTCGGAATCCCCAACCGCCGTGCGAGCAGCGGCGCGCGCCGTGTGGCCCGAAATCGCCCCGGGGCGACACCGGTCCGGCCGGGCCGCGCGGTCCCGCGCCGGGCACCCACGGTACCTGATCGACCGGGCGACTACCCACCGTGACGAGCCCGGCCGAGGCATCACCGACTGTCGACGCTGCGTTACCCATGAGTGCCACGATCCGTGACACCATGGGCCAACGCTTCACCGTCGACGGCCGACGGAAACCGCCACCGGCCCGCTCCGCCTCTATGTGCTCAAGTACCGCCCACGGCAGCGGTTTCGCCCTTCCGAGGAAGACGGCGGGAGACCGGCCGCGGTTGTCCTCCTCCGGGACCATTCGCCGTGCGGCTTCTCCGACCTCGGGGCGCTGGAAAGTGACTTCAGGGAGGGTTCCGCTCGACTCCCGCGCGCGCGAAGGTGGATGGGTTTCCCGTCCGACGACTCGAGGAATCACTTCGTGCGAAGCAGTAGAACCGCCTCCCTGCTGGCAGCCGGCGCCGCGGCCGTCATGGTGCCCGTGCTCCTCCCGGCCACGGCCTCCGCCTCACCGTCCGCCGCCGCCGATCCCCTCGGCCGGTACCTCACGCAGAAGCCGGCCTGGCACCGCTGCGCCCCGGACACGCCGGCCTCCTTCCAGTGCGCCACGATCAAGGTGCCGCTCGACTACGGCCGCCCCGGCGGCAAGAAGCTCGACCTCGCGATATCGAGGATCAAGACGAGCACCAGGACGCAGCACCGGGGCGCGCTCCTGCTCAACCCGGGCGGCCCGGGCGGCTCCGGCCTCGACATGCCCCTGTTCCTGGGCGGCGAACTGCCCAAGTCCGTGAAGAACACCTACGACCTCGTCGGCTTCGACCCGCGCGGCGTCGGCGAGAGCTCCCCCGTCGGCTGCGGTCTGACCGACAAGGAACAGAACTGGGAACGCCCCTACAGGGACGAGACGTTCGCCCGTGACGTGAGGTGGGCCCGGACCGTCGCCGAGAAGTGCTACGCCAAGGAGGGCGACAAGCTCCGCCATATCTCCACCCGCGACACCGCCCGGGACATGGACGTGATCCGTGCCGTGCTCGGCGAGAAGAAGATCTCGTACCTCGGCTATTCGTACGGCACCTATCTCGGCGCGGTCTACACGCAGATGTTCCCCCGCCGCGCCGACCGGTTCGTCCTGGACAGCGCCGTCGACCCGGCCCGCGTCTGGCGCGGCATGATCCAGGTCTGGGCGGAGGGCGCCGAGCCCGCCTTCGCCCGGTGGACCGAGTGGACCGCCAAGCGGAACTCCACCTACCGGCTGGGCGCGACCCCCGAGGCGGTCCGCAAGACGTTCTACGACCTGGTCGCCCAGGCCGACCGCAAGCCGATCGACGTCGAGGGCACACGGATGACCGGGGACGACATCCGGGCCGGCAGCCGCCCCGTGTTCTTCAGCGTGCGGGACGCCGCCGAGTGGGTCGTCACGCTGAAGAAGGCCGCCGCGGGCACGCCCGCCGGCCGGGGCCTCAAGACGCCCACGCCGGTTCCGCCGTCGTTCGCCCGTGCCACGCCCGAGGACAACGGCGACGCCGCCTTCTGGTCCGTCCTCTGCGCCGACCAGCGGGACTGGCCGCGCGACCCGTACCAGTACCTCGACGACGCCGTCCGGGACAAGAAGAAGTACCCGCTGTACGGCGACTTCGGCTCCTCCATCAAGCCGTGCGCCTTCTGGAAGACCGGCGGCGAGCGCACCACCAAGGTCGACAACAAGGTCCGCGCGCTGATCCTGCAGAACGAGTGGGACCCGCAGACCCCGCTGACCAGCGGACAGGGCCTGCGCCGCGCCATGAAGGGCGCGAAGATGGTCACCGTCGCCGGGGGTGTCGGACACGGCGTCTACGGCAACAAGTCCTGCGCCGACAAGACGGCCACCACCTACCTGACCACGGGGAAGCTGCCGTCGAAGGACATCACCTGCAAGGCCGCGCCGGAGGCGGCCGAGCGCGGCAGCCTGCTCCCGCTGCCGCTCCCGGGCTCCCGGGGCCTGCCGGGTCCGGGCAGCCGTTTCTGACGCCGCTCACATCCGGCTGAGGCTCGCGGCCGCGTACAGCACGTCCCGGATCGCCCGGCGGTCGCCCTCCTGGCCCGCCGCGGCGTCCTCCGGGGACACGTGACCGGCCGCGAGCTTGCAGAACTCGACGCCGTCGAGCACCACGCGGGCCACCTCCAGCTCCGCGGAGCCCCGTGCCGCCGGCGAGTCCAGCGGGATCAGCCACTCGCCCCCGGCGTCGCCCTCGATCTCCAGCCGCAGCGCGGAGCTGGACTTCTCCAAGGACTTCGGGTGACCGCG
>NZ_JACBWZ010000785.1 GCF_013870595.1 Streptomyces sp. WELS2
CCGGCCGGGGGCCAGACGGGGGTGGTGACCCACTGGTCGGGGTGGCGTTCGACATCGGCCATCGGCTCGCGATCGATCCCGTTGTCGTAGCCGAGGAGTTCGTGGTCGAACCAGCGGTGCAGGGTGTCCACCCAGGCACCGCGCCGGAAGTCGAACGGGTCGACGTGCCCGGTCTGGGACAGCCAGAGCTTGCGCCGGACGCCGTGCCGGGCGAGGGCGTCCCACCACGGGCCGAGGTGCTGGGTGCGGACGTTGAGGTCCTGCATGCCGTGCACGGCGAAGACGCTGGCCCGGACCTTGGCCGCGTCCTTGACGTAGTCGCGCTCGGTCCACAGTGGGGTCCGGTCGCCATCGCGCGGGCTGCCCTCGGCCAGCCTGCGCTGTACGGCCGCGCAACGGGCGTGCGCGCCGGGGCTCTCGACACGGTCGGCGAGCTGGTCGGGGCCGCCGTCGTAGAGCGCGGCGCCCTGGGCGAAGTAGTAGTCGTACCAGGAGGAGATGGCGCTGATCGGGACGATGGTCTTCAGGCCCTTGACGCCGGTGGCGGCGACACCGTTGGCGATGGTGCCGTCCCAGCTCTTGCCGATCATGCCGGTGCGGCCGTTCGTCCAGCCGGCCCGCACCGAAGTGCCGCCGGTGCGGCTGGTGTAGGCCTTGGCGCGGCCGTTCAGCCAGTCGATCACGGCCTTCGCGGACCCGATGTCGGAGCGGCCGCCGATGTCCACGCAGCCGTCGGAGCGGTTGGTGCCGGCGAGGTCGACGCCGACGAAGGCATAACCGCGCGGTACGAAGAAGTTGTCGTAGAACAGCGGCATCTGGACGACACGGCCGTGGGCGTCGTACGTCTTGAGCTGGCTCTCGTTGCCTCGCCCGCAGCAGGAGTAGTACGGGCTCGCGTCCATGACGACCGGCACCTTGCGGCCCTGCCGGGCGGGTTCGGCGGGCCGGACGATGTCGGCGGCGACGCGGTCGTGCCTGCCGTCACCGTCCTCGTCGAGCCCGGTGTCGACCCATACGGACTCGCGGATCGCCTGGGCGTAGGAGTAGACGGGAGTGCTCTCCCGGGGCGCGGGCCGGGCGCCTGCCGGGGTGGGGAGGAGGGCCGTCAGGGTGACGACGACGGCGGTGACGAGCGTTCTGCGGATCGCGGAGCGCGTGCGTGTCGGCATGCGCGGACGGTACTCCGGTCGACTCCGCCGAAAAAAGAGGACCCACCGGGCCACGTGACGGCCGGATGGCGATCATGTGACAGCAGGTGCCATGGACAGGTCAGGGGTCACAGGGAATGAATAGGCTGCGGAACAGAGCCTTTCCGAACGGACCCGTGGTCCTGACGACTTGGAGCTGACGTGCACCGCAGAATCATCGCGCCGGGCGCATTGGCGGCGGCCTCCGTCCTGCTGGCGATCCCGGCATCGGCCGCGAGCTACACCCCCGGCGCGCCGGGTATCGGCGACCCCTACTACCCGTACTACGGCAATGGCGGCTACGACGTCTCCCACTACGACCTGAGGCTGCAATACCAGCCGAAGACGGACGAGTTGCAAGGCACGGCGACGATCCTGGCGAAGACCACCCAGGACCTGTCCCGCTTCGACCTGGACTTCCTGCTGGACGTGAGCGAGGTGCGGGTCAACGGCACCAAGGCCGCCTTCACCACCTCCGGGGAGCACGAGCTGGTCGTCACCCCGAAGACCCCCCTGCCCAAGGGCACGCCGGTCACGGTCGTGGTCCGCTACAGCGGGGTGCCGTCGGCCAAGAGCGCCTACGGCTTCACCTCCTGGCACCGCACCCCGGACGGCGGGGTGGCCGCCAACGAGCCCGAGGCCGCCTGGTGGTGGTTCCCGAGCAACGACCACCCGACCGACAAGGCCACCTACGACGTGTCGGTGTCCGTCCCGGACGGCACCCAGGCCATCTCCAACGGCACGCTCCAGTCGACCAGTTCGAAGCTGGGCTGGACCCGCTACAACTGGCGGCAGAACAAGCCGCAGGCCACCTACCTGGCCACGCTCGCGCTGGGCAGGTTCGACATCACCACCGGTACCTCCGACGGCGGGATCCCCGTCATCAACGCCTACAGCAAGGACCTCGGCGACAACGACGGCGCCGCGCGGGCCAGCGTGGAGCGCACCGGGGAGATCGTGGACTGGCTGAGCGGCTACTTCGGGCCGTATCCGTTCTCCTCGGCCGGCGGGTACGTGCCGAACACCACCACCGGGTACGCGCTGGAGACGCAGACCCGTGTGTACTACAGCCCGCGGCAGTTCGCGAACGGCGCCAACACCTCCGTGGTCGTGCACGAGCTGGCCCACCAGTGGTACGGCGACGACGTGTCGGTCAAGGGCTGGAAGGACATCTGGGTCAACGAGGGCTTCGCCCGCTACGCGCAGTGGCTGTGGTCGGAGCACGAGGGCGAGGGCACCGCGCAGGAGCTGGCCGACTACGTGTACGCCTCGCACCCGGCCGACGACGCGTTCTGGACCATCGCGCCGGGCGACCCCGGACCGGACAACCAGTTCGCCGGCGCCGTCTACGACCGGGGCGCCCTCGCCATCCAGGCGCTGCGCAACGAGATCGGCGACGACGCGTTCTTCGCGATCCTGAAGGGCTGGCCGAAGGAGCACGCCTACGGCAACGGCTCGGTGGCCGACTTCCAGCGGTACGCCGAGCAGGTGTCCGGCAAGCCGCTGGCCGCGCTGTTCGACACCTGGCTGTTCCAGCCGGAGAAGCCGGCCGCGCCGTCGGTCCGCGCCCTGGTGAGGACGGCCACGGCGGTGGCGCAGCCGAAGTCGTGGAAGAAGATCTGTCCACCGTGTGCTGTGTCCT
>NZ_JACBWZ010000786.1 GCF_013870595.1 Streptomyces sp. WELS2
GGGCCACGCCGGGGGTGCGGGCGAGCCTGTCGCGCAGTTGCCCGGGGAGCCAGGCGCGCTCGGCGATGGGCTTCGCCTTGTGCTTGACCTTGGTCTTGCCGTGCTTGTGCTTGACGGTGATCCGGTGCACCTGCTGGTCCGCGCTGACCACGACGGGGGCTGCGGCATAGCGCTCGGTGTGGATGGTGCCGCGCAGGCCGGTGTCGAGGAGGGTGCCGCACGCGGTGATCAGGGCCGCCGCGCACATCAGGGCGAGAAAGGCGCCGAGAAAACCTGCCTTCCGGGCCCGGACGGTCCGCAGGGCGTATCGCAGCATCATGGGGACGGGCTCTCTTCTGTTGTACGCGCGCACGCGTCGGTCGCGTGCGCTGGGCGCGCGTAACAGAGTCGCCGGTCAGGGGGCTGGAGAGCACTGCGGCGACCCGGCGTCCCGGCAGGGGGCACCCCACCCTCGCGGGGCGGGGGTTAGCCCCACCCCGACACCGGCGTCTGCGCCTCCCCGAGCTCCGAACACCCGGTCCGTCCCCTGGCTCAGAAGTCCCCGTCCCCGAGGAACTCGGTGTCCTCGCCCTCTTCCTCCAGCGCCTGGCGGACGACGCGGAGGGCCATGCCCTCGGGGTAGCCCTTGCGGGCGAGCATGCCCGCGAGGCGGCGGAGCCGCTTGTCACGGTCCAGGCCCCGGGTGGCACGCAGCTTGCGGGCGACGAGTTCCCGGGCGGTCGCCTCCTCCTGCTCGGAGTCGAGCTGGGCGACGGCGTCCTCGATCAACGCCGAGTCGACGCCCTTGGTCCGCAGCTCCCGGGCGAGGGCGCGGCGGGCGAGTCCCCGCCCGTGGTGCCGGGACTCCACCCAGGCGTCCGCGAAGGCACCGTCGTCGATGAGCCCGACCTCCTCGAACCGGTCCAGCACCTCCTGGGCGACGTCCTCGGGGATCTCCCGTTTGCGCAGGGCGTCCGCGAGCTGCTTGCGGGTGCGCGGGGTCCCGGTGAGCAGGCGCAGGCAGATCGCCCGGGCCCGCTCAGCCGGGTCCCCTGAAGACTCCCCCCGCTCGTCCCTCGCCGAGGAGGGGGCGCCTTCGTCCTCACCGGGCGCGTCCCCGAAACCGCGCCGCCGGCCACGCCCGCGGCCCCCGCCCCGCGCGCCACCGGTTCCTCCGAAGCCCCGGCCACGGGGTGAACCGCCCCCGTACGGCTCACCACCCACATCGCGTGCGTCCGGGCCACCGTCACCCTCGTACCCGCCGGTGCCGTCATAGGGAGCGGAGCCGCCGTGGGCGTCGGGTCCCCCGTACTCCCGCCGTCCTCGGTACCGCTCGGGTCCCCCGGGTTCGCCGTACTCGCCGTACTCGAGTTCGCCGTACTCGCCGTGTCCGCCGTCACCGTCCGGGGCGGAGTCCGGGTAGCCCCCGGTACCCCTCCCCCGTGGGGCACCGGGGACGGCGTACTCGTACTCGGCCCAGTCGGTTCGCCGTGTCACGGGTCAGCTCTTGGCTGCGGCGGCCTTGGGCTTGGTGGCCTTGGCGGCTGCCGGGACGGCTGCGGACTTGGCGGCGTCCCCGGCCGCCGCGGTGGTGACCGCCGCGTCGGCGCCCGGCTCGGCGGCGGGCTCCTCCGGCCGGACTCCCACGCCCAGCTTCTCCTTGATCTTCTTCTCGATCTCGTTGGCCAGGTCGGGGTTGTCCTTGAGGAAGTTGCGCGCGTTCTCCTTGCCCTGACCGAGCTGGTCGCCCTCGTACGTGTACCAGGCGCCGGCCTTGCGCACGAAGCCGTGCTCCACGCCCATGTCGATCAGGCCGCCCTCGCGGCTGATGCCCTGGCCGTAGAGGATGTCGAACTCGGCCTGCTTGAAGGGCGGCGCGACCTTGTTCTTGACGACCTTGCAGCGGGTGCGGTTGCCGACCGCCTCCGTGCCGTCCTTCAGGGTCTCGATGCGGCGGATGTCGATACGCACCGAGGCGTAGAACTTCAGCGCCCGGCCACCGGTCGTGGTCTCGGGGGAGCCGAACATCACGCCGATCTTCTCGCGGAGCTGGTTGATGAAGATGGCGGTGGTCTTGGACTGGTTGAGCGCGCTGGTGATCTTCCGCAGCGCCTGGCTCATCAGGCGGGCCTGCAGACCGACGTGGCTGTCGCCCATCTCGCCCTCGATCTCCGCGCGCGGGACGAGCGCGGCGACCGAGTCGATGACGATGAGGTCGAGGGCGCCGGAGCGGACCAGCATGTCCACGATCTCGAGCGCCTGCTCGCCGTTGTCCGGCTGGGAGAGGATCAGGTTGTCGATGTCGACGCCGAGCTTGCGCGCGTACTCGGGGTCGAGGGCGTGCTCGGCGTCCACGAAGGCGACCTGGCCGCCGGCCTTCTGCGCGTTCGCCACGGCGTGCAGGGTCAGGGTCGTCTTACCGGAGGACTCCGGTCCGTAGATCTCCACGACACGGCCGCGCGGCAGGCCGCCCACGCCGAGGGCGACGTCGAGCGCGGTCGAGCCGGTCGGGATGACCTCGATGGGCTCCTTCGACCGCTCGCCCATGCGCATGACCGCGCCCTTGCCGAATTGCCGTTCAATCTGCGCGAGCGCGGCGTCGAGCGCCTTCTCGCGGTCGGTTCCTGCCATGGGTTCCACCCGGTTTGCTTGAGTCGATCGCTTCACGTCAAAGACGCTAACGCCTGCCACTGACAATGCGCCCCGACGCAGGCCCGGCCTGTGGATAACCAGGGGGCATTTCCCGGAATATCGGGGCAAAGACCCCAACCAACAGCCTCGCCTGAGACCTCATAAGAATGGATGTTCGATTTTTGTGTCAAGCCGGCCCCGCCCCTCCCGGCTCAG
>NZ_JACBWZ010000787.1 GCF_013870595.1 Streptomyces sp. WELS2
GCGCGGTGACGTTCGGGACGCACATCACCGGCGCGCCCGGCGTGGGCCGGGGGACGGTGGAGTCGGCCGTCCCGCTGCCGGTGCCGCTCGCTCCGGGCGCGCGGACGAGCCCGGCGTGGACGGTGTGGGTGGTCGCCTGGAGGCGCCGCTAGGTACGCGCGTCGAGACGCGTGGGATCTCGGCCGACAGGGACCGGTCCCGTACGGGGCCGCCCCCTACTTCAGCGCCAGCCAGGCGACGCCGGCCACCACGACGAGCGCCACGATGACGCCGATGATCACGCCGACCCGGGGACCGGAGGAGGAGGGCGCCTGCCGCTGCCGCCCCTGGGGCGCCTCGTCGACGAAGGCGCGGAACATCTGGGTGCTGCCTGCGGGGTCGTAATTGCCCTGGGGGCCCTGGGTGTTAGCCATGCCCCGAGACCCTAGCGAATCCAGGTGACCGGCCCAAGTGCGGGGCCTTCGGGACAGACGGGGGCACCCCACCCGCACTCACCTGCACATTTACGTTCGCAATACTTGTCTTTGCCAAGTTTTTGCGCCAGCCACGCCATGATTGTTTGCCTTCAGCAACCAAACAGTCCTATGGTTGCCCCAAGCAACGAATACGGGAGGTGTGATGGCCGAGCGGGCGCAGTTTGAAGAGCTGGCGCGTCAGCTCAGTGCCGTCGGAGCCGTGAAACGGGACATGGGGCGGATCCTGCCGCCCGACTGCCCGGCAGGCTCGGCCGCCGTGCTGACCCTGCTCGGCCGCCACGGCGACATGCGCATGAGCAAGCTCGCGGAACTGCTCGCCGTGGACATGTCGGTCACCAGCCGGCATGTCGCGCACGTGGCCGCACGCGGCTGGATCGAGCGGCTCCCGGACCCGGCGGACAAACGGTCGCGCATCCTGCGCCTGACCCCGGAGGGTCTGGACCAGCTCGACGAGCTGTCCCGGCGCACCACGCATCTGCTCGCCGAGCGGCTGGCGGACTGGACCGACGACGAGGTCGGCCAGCTGATCCGGCTGATGACGCGACTGCGCGACTCGTTCGGCGACTGCCGGTCCGCCCCGGTCCGGCTCCCCGCCCCCGTAGTCGATGAGACCACCCGTACACCCGCAAGCACGTAAGAAAAGGAAGCCCATGGCAACGACCACACCAGCCGGTGTGCGGGCTCACGCCAAGCACGGGGGAGGCCAGGCCGACGCCCCGATGACGCACCGGCAGATCATGGAGGCCCTGTCCGGGCTGCTGCTCGGCATGTTCGTGGCGATCCTGTCGTCCACGATCGTCTCCAACGCCCTGCCGCACATCATCGGAGACCTCGGCGGCGGCCAGTCCGCCTACACCTGGGTGGTCACCGCCGCCCTGCTGTCGATGACCGCGGCCACTCCCCTGTGGGGCAAGCTCGCCGACCTGTACAGCAAGAAGGCTCTCGTCCAGATAGCCCTCATCATCTACGTGGTCGCCTCCATGGCGGCCGGCCTGTCGCAGAACCCCGGCATGCTCATCACCTTCCGGGTGTTCCAGGGCATCGGCGTCGGCGGTCTGTCCGCCCTGGCCCAGATCGTCATGGCGGCGATGATCTCCCCGCGCGAGCGCGGCCGGTACTCCGGCTACCTCGGCGCCACCTTCGCCGTCGCCACCGTCGGCGGCCCGCTGCTCGGCGGTGTCATCACCGACACCTCCTGGCTGGGCTGGCGCTGGTGCTTCTACGTCGGTGTGCCCTTCGCGATCATCGCGCTGATCGTGCTGCAGAAGACCCTGCACCTGCCCGTGGTCAAGCGCCAGGTCAAGGTCGACTGGCTCGGTGCGACGCTGATCGCCGCCGCCGTCTCCCTGCTGCTGATCTGGGTCACCTTCGCCGGTGACAAGTACGACTGGCTGTCCTGGCAGACCTTCGCGATGGTCGGCGGTTCGATCGTCCTCGGCGCGCTGTTCGTGCTCGTGGAGTCCAAGGCGAGCGAGCCGATCATCCCGCTGCGCCTGTTCAAGAACCGCACGATCACGCTGGCGTCGCTCGCCTCGCTGTTCGTCGGTATCGCGATGTTCACCGGCACCGTGTTCTTCAGCCAGTACTTCCAGCTGGCCCGCGACAAGTCCCCGACCATGTCGGGCGTCATGACCATCCCGATGATCGGCGGTCTGTTCGTCTCCTCGACCGTCTCGGGTCAGTTCATCACCCGCACCGGCCGCTGGAAGGCGTGGCTGGTCAGCGGTGGCGTGCTGGTCACGGCCGGACTGCTGCTGCTCGGCGGCATCCGGTACGACACGGACTACTGGAAGATGGCCATCTTCATGGCCCTGCTGGGTCTCGGCATCGGCATGATGATGCAGAACCTGGTGCTCGCCACGCAGAACCAGGTGGCGCCCTCCGACCTCGGCTCGGCCAGCTCCACGGTCACCTTCTTCCGCTCCCTCGGCGGTGCGGTCGGCGTCTCCGCGCTCGGTGCCGTGATGTCCCGCCGGATCACCCACTACGTCCAGGACGGCGTCGCCGCGCTGGACCCGAAGTCCCAGGCCGCGCTGGCCGGCAGCTCCGGCTCGACCGACAGCATCCCGGACATGGACAAGCTCCCGGCGCCCATCCGGACGCTGATGGAGAGCGCCTACGGCCACGGCATCGCCGACGTCTTCTTCATCGCCGGCTGCCTCGCCGCCGTCGCCTTCCTGATCACGCTGTTCATCAAGGAGGTCCCGCTGAAGACCAAGGGCGCGCTCGCGCAGTCCGCCGAGGGTGACACCCCGGCCCAGGTCGAGGCCCCGGCCGCCGCCGCGGTGGCGCAGGCCCAGTCCCAGCCGCCGCTCGACAGCCGCGCTCCCCTGCTCTCCGCCACGC
>NZ_JACBWZ010000788.1 GCF_013870595.1 Streptomyces sp. WELS2
CGGTCGTCCGCCCGCCAGGCGTCGACGGAGGCGGCCCGGGCCCCGCTGTGCTTGCTGACGTTCTGCAGCAGCTCGGAGACGGTGAAGTAGGCGATGCCCTCGATGGCCGCCGCCGGCCGGGCCGGCAGGTCCACGCTCACCTTCACCGGCACCGTGCAGCGGGAGGCGACCGCCGACAGCGCCGCGTCCAGACCGCGGTCGGTGAGGACCGCCGGGTGGATGCCCCGGGCCAGGTCGCGCAGCTCCTGGAGGGCCAGCTTCACCTCGCCGTGCGCCTCGTCCACCATCGCCGCCGCCGCGTCCGGGTCCTCCAGCAGCTTCTCCTTGGCCAGGCCCAGCCCCATGGCCAGGTTGACCAGCCGCGCCTGGGCGCCGTCGTGCAGATCCCGCTCGATCCGGCGCAGGTCCGCCGCCGCCGTGTCCACCACGATCCCGCGGTCGGACTCCAGCTCGGCGATCCGGCGCTCCAGCTCGTCCGAGGGCGACAGCAGCCCGCGCACCATCGCCCGGTCCAGGTTCGCCATCAGCCGGGCCAGGTACGGCAGCACCGGCCACAGTACGAACAGCGAGGTCAGCGTGGTGACGAAGGTGAGGATGCCCCACGGCAGCCGGATCACGTCGTAGAGCAGGGTGCGCCAGCCCACCGGGTCCTTCAGCGCCATCCACACCCACTGCACCGGCCCCCCGCTCCTCGCGAGCGGCAGCGGCGACGGCTCCTCCACCCGCACCCCGAGCAGCTTGCGGGCCCGGGCCCGTTCCATCTTGCCCAGCTGCCGGGAGACCAGCAGGCACACCGCGAGCAGCGGCAGCCCGATCACGGTGAGGGTGAGGACGCCGCCGACCACCAGCGCGGTGAACGCGTACGTGAAACCGATCACCGTCACCGGCAGGTTCAGCAGCAGGTGCGCGATCTCCTTCCAGGTGTGCGCGTCGTAGGCCGGCCGGGGCGGAGGCAGCCGGTGCGAGCCGTCGCGTCCGTCGTCTGCGTCGGTGCCGCCGTTCGGGGCGGCGGCGGGGCGGGGAGCGGTCATGCTGGTCAGCCTGCCGTGCCGGGCACCGTTCCCGCCATGCGGTATGCCGCCCTGCGCCGCCGGGGGAAAACCCCACCCCCGGACCGGCCGGACGTCTCACGGTGTGACGGGCCGCTTACCCGGTCTTTATCAGGGCCTAGACTCGCGTGCGTACAGATCCTCGAACCACGAGGCATCACCCAGTGCACTAATTCACCACGGTCACGAGGTCAGGGAGCGAGGGACGGACGGTGCGGGAGACGTTGGGGGACTCGGCGGTCGCCGCGGGGCACGTCGTCGCGGCCGGCTACTTCCGGTCCTACTCGGTGGTCGGGCTGCTCGCCGTCGTCGGCGTGCTGTTCGTCGCGGTCGCCTTCGGCGCCGGCCGCCTGCTGCGACCGGTCGTGCCGACACCGGAGAAACTCCTGACCTACGAGTGCGGTGTCGACCCCGTCGGCGAGGGCTGGGCCCACACCCAGGTCCGCTACTACGTCTACGCCTTCCTGTACGTGATCTTCGCGGTCGACTCGATCTTCCTGTTCCCCTGGGCGACGGTCTTCGCCGCCCCCGGCTACGGCGCCGCGACCCTGGTGGAGATGTTCGTCTTCCTCGGTTTCCTCGCCGTGGGCCTGCTGTACGCATACAAGAAGGGCGTCCTGGCATGGACGTGAACCCGGACCCCGTCCTCCTGCCCGAGCCCAAGCGGCTGGGCGCGCTGGCGCGGCTGGCGCCCGAGCCGATGAAGGTGGTCCTGAACTGGGGCCGCCGCTACTCGCTGTGGGTGTTCAACTTCGGTCTCGCCTGCTGCGCGATCGAGTTCATCGCCGCGTCGATGGCCCGCCACGACTTCATCCGGCTCGGCGTCATCCCCTTCGCACCGGGCCCCCGCCAGGCCGACCTGATGGTGGTCTCGGGCACCGTGACGGACAAGATGGCCCCGGCCGTCAAGCGGCTGTACGAGCAGATGCCCGAGCCGAAGTACGTCATCTCCTTCGGCGCGTGCTCCAACTGCGGCGGCCCCTACTGGGACTCCTACTCCGTCACCAAGGGCGTCGACCAGATCATCCCGGTGGACGTCTACGTCCCCGGCTGCCCGCCGCGCCCCGAGGCACTGCTCCAGGGCATCCTCAAGCTCCAGGAGAAGATCGCCCGCGAGTCGCTCGGCGAGCGGTACGGCGACGGGCCCGCCGGCCGGCCGTCCGCCGCGGCCCTGCAGAGCGGCCTGGTCCGGCCCCCGGCGCCGGCCGGTGAGGAGGGCCCGCGATGAGCACCGCCGCCGGCTGGCTGCCCGCCCCCGCCGAGGAACTCTTCGGCCCGGACGCCACGGCGGAGGAGTCGTACGACCTCCTGACCGTCGACGTACCGCCGTCCGCCTGGCTCACCGCCCTGGAGACGGCCCGTACGACCCTGGGCTGCACCTACTTCGACTGGCTGAGCGCGGTCGACGAACCGGGCACGGGTTTCCGGGTCGCCGCGCACGTCGTCGCCCTGCACCCGGTCCGCCGTCTCCTCGTCCGTACGACGGTCCCGCACGAGGCTCCCGCCCTGCCCTCCGCCACCGGCGTCTACGCGGGCGCCACCTGGCACGAGCGCGAGACCCACGAGATGTTCGGCGTCGTCTTCGAAGGCCACCCGGGCCTGGAGCACCTGCTCCTCCCCGAGAACTTCGAGGGCCACCCCCTGCGCAAGGACTTCGTCCTCGCCGCCCGGGTCGCCAAGGCGTGGCCGGGCGCCAAGGAGCCGGGCGAGTCCGAGCACGGCGGCCCCAAGCGCCGCCAGATGCTGCCGCCGGGCGTCCCCG
>NZ_JACBWZ010000789.1 GCF_013870595.1 Streptomyces sp. WELS2
GACCAGGGGCCGGTTGTACAGCGGAGGAGCCGCCCCCGGCCAGGGCCCCTCCGGCCGCCCCGGTGGCCAGAGGGCGGGTGAGCGCCCGGGGCGGGGGAACGGGCTCCCCGGGAGCCCGGCGGTGTGCGCAGGGCTCTGTGGGGCCGTGGGCCGGGCTCCAGAGGGTGCCGTCGGTCAGGAGGCCGTGCCCGTGCCGCCCGTGGCCATGCCGCCGGACTTCATCATGTCCGCGAAGTCCTTGGTGTCGCCGGCCGGCGGGGCCTCGGCGCTGACCTTCACGCCGTAGTCCGAGTAGACCGTGGTGTTGTTCAGGGCGCCGTTCGCGGTGTCGGCCTTCTCGGTCTTCTTGACCAGCAGGTTCTGGTCGTTGACCCAGATGTCGATGGTCTCGGTGGTGATGCCGGCCTGGCTGAGCTGCTTCTTCAGGGCCGCCATCTGGTCGGCGCCGAGGTTGCTGGTCTTGTCGGCGAGGTCGGCGACGTTCACCTTGCCCGAGTAGTGCGTGGTCCGGACGCCCTCGACGCTCTCCTCACCGACCTTCTTCACGTCGCCGGAGGCCAGCAGCATCTTCACGGACTGGTTCGGCGTGGCGTTCTGGAGCTGGTCCTTCATGTACGACCCGGACGCGCCACCGAGCTTGGCGAGGTCGTCGTAGGAGTACTTGATCCAGTGCTTGCCGCCGCCCGCCTGCTGGGCGTACGTCTCGCTCATGTGCGCGTAGTACGCGTCCTGCAGATAGCGGGCCTCCATCGACTGGGTGCCGGCCTTCTTCATCAGCTCGGCCATCTGGCCACCGGTGTAGGTGATGGTCAGGTTGCCCTTGAGGCCGTCGTTCCAGGTGAGGGCACCGTCGGCGCTCATCGCCATGATGTCGCCGAGGGACGTCGTGGAGTGCACCTTGGCGGAGTCGGCCTGGTCGGTGGACTTCTCGACGGACCGCAGCGCGGCGATCGGGCTGAGGTGTATCGGGCCCTTGCCTGCGGCCTTGTCACCGCCCTTGTCGGAGTCGGAGGAACCGCAGGCGGCCACTCCGGTCAGCGCGGCCACCACCGCGATCGAAAGGGTCGCCCGGCGCACGGTCGTGCTCTTCATCTGCTCCCACCCCTGTTGAGTGTCCTGTGCCTGCACCGTAGCCCAGGCCACTGACAGTCGTTCGAAAGGACGTACACAGAAAGGACGGGCCCGGAACCGGAGAGGTTCCAGGGCCCGCCCTTTTCGTTTACGCGTCCCTGACGCGGCTACCGCGCTGAGCCGGGGCTCAGACGGCGGCCGGGTCCTCCTCGACGAGGAGGTTGCGGGTGCGGTTCGGGTCGACCGGGATGCCGGGGCCCATCGTGGTGGTGATGGCGGCCTTCTTGATGTAGCGACCCTTGGCGGCGGACGGCTTCAGACGGAGGATCTCCTCCAGCGCGGCGCCGTAGTTCTCCACCAGCTTGTCGTCGTCGAAGGACGCCTTGCCGATGATGAAGTGCAGGTTCGAGTGCTTGTCGACGCGGAACTCGATCTTGCCGCCCTTGATGTCGGTGACGGCCTTGGCGACGTCGGGGGTGACGGTGCCGGTCTTCGGGTTCGGCATCAGACCACGCGGGCCGAGGACGCGGCCGAGGCGGCCGACCTTGCCCATGAGGTCCGGGGTGGCGACGACGGCGTCGAAGTCCAGACGGCCCTTCGCGACCTCGTCGATCAGCTCGTCGGCACCGACGATGTCGGCGCCCGCGGCACGCGCGGCCTCGGCACGGTCGCCGGTCGCGAAGACCAGGACCCGGGCGGTCTTACCGGTGCCGTGCGGAAGGTTCACGGTGCCACGGACCATCTGGTCGGCCTTGCGCGGGTCGACACCCAGACGGAAGGCGACCTCGACGGTGGCGTCGAACTTGGTCGTGGAGGTCTCCTTGGCGAGACGGACGGCTTCGAGCGGGGCGTACAGCTTCTCCCGGTCGACCTTGGCGTCCGCAGCGCGGAGAGCCTTGCTGCGCTTGCTCACAACTTGCTCCTGTGTGTTCTGAAAGGAGTCGTGGTCCCTGGGCCGAGCAGGCCCTGCCACGTGCGGCCGCGAAATGCAGGCAGCCGCATGACTGCTACGAAGGTGGGGTTCAGCCCTCGACCGTGACGCCCATGGAACGCGCGGTACCGGCGATGATCTTCGCGGCGGCGTCCAGGTCGTTCGCGTTCAGGTCGGGCATCTTGGTCTGGGCGATCTCGCGGACCTGCGCCTCGGTGATCTTGGCGACCTTGGTCTTGTGCGGCTCGCCGGAGCCCTTCTCGATGCCCGCGGCCTTGAGGATCATCTTCGCGGCCGGCGGCGTCTTGGTGACGAAGGTGAAGGAACGGTCCTCGTAGACCGTGATCTCCACCGGGATGACCCAACCGCGCTGCGACTCGGTCGCGGCGTTGTAGGCCTTGCAGAACTCCATGATGTTGACGCCGTGCTGGCCCAGCGCCGGGCCGACCGGCGGGGCCGGGTTGGCGGCGCCGGCCTGGATCTGGAGCTTGATGAGCCCCGTGACCTTCTTCTTCTTGGGAGGCATGCTCTCTCCGGGTCCTTACTGAGAGGTTGATGGCCGTCTGCGACCAACGGATCCATGCCGATGCACGATCCCGCAGATGGCATACCGCACAACGATAGCCGCTGTCCCCACGAGACAAGAAATCCCCCAGGTCAGGCATCCTGCGCGGATTCTTCGCGGCGCCGTTCGCGCAGCACGCGCACGGCCGCGGCGAGCAGCGCGAGCAGGGTCGCGCCCAGGGGCACGGCGAGCAGCGCGGCGACGGCCCCTGGGCGCGTCCCTGGGCATCTACTCGCCCAAGGGC
>NZ_JACBWZ010000079.1 GCF_013870595.1 Streptomyces sp. WELS2
ACCAGCAGCTCCGGCTCGCCGACGAGGGCCTGGGCGACGGCGACCTTCTGGCTGCCGCCCTTGGACAGCCGCGCCATCGGGGTACCGGCGTACTGGCCCGCGCCGAACCGCTCCAGCCAGGTGTGCGCGGCCCGGGCGGCGGCCTTGCGGCCGAGGCCGTGCAGGGTGCCGAGGTGGGTCAGGTAGCCGGCGGCCGTGAAGGGCAGGGCGGAGGGGAACCGCTCGGGCACGTACGCCGTGCGCGGCCGGCCGGTGACGCGGCCCTCGGAGGGCACGTCGAGCCGGGCGAGCAGCCGCAGCAGCGTGGACTTCCCGCTGCCGTTCGCCCCCTCGATCCGGACGAGGGTGCCGGGCGCGACGACCAGATCCACTCCGCGCAACACCCAGGGCCCGCGCACGCCGTAGCGACGGCCCACGGCGGTCAGGCACAGCTCACTGCCTCGATGCATGGAGGTCATTCTGTCCCGCCGGGCCCCGGCTCCGGGCGCGGTTCTCCGGCCGGACCTCGCCGCCTTGCCGGGACCGCGCGTTGATCGGCGCGTCGGCGGGTTCGTAGGCTGGGCTCTCGTGAGCCATGATCCCGCCCCCTCCAGTGCCCGCCCGCTCCGCGATGCCGCGCCCGACCCCCGTGACGAGGCGCCGCAGTACGTGCTGCCGCTCGTCGTACGCATCGAGCGCGCCGCCCCGCCCGCCCGGACCGACGCGCTCGAGACGGCCGCCCGGGCCGTGCTCGTCCTGCTCGCCGACGAGCGGGCGCACGGCGACGGGGAGTGGGCCGAGGCGGTGCGGAACTGGGAGGACGCGCGGATCCGCAAGGTGGTCCGGCGGGCCCGGGGCGCCGAGTGGCGGCGGGCCGAGGCCCTGCCCGGCATCACCCTGACCGGCAAGTCGGCCGAGGTCCGGGTCTTCCCGCCGATCCCGCTGGACGGCTGGCCCAAGGACCTGGCCAAGCTCCAGGTGTCGGGCACCGAGCTGGACGACCCGGAGCCGCCCGTCGCCACCGACCCCGCGCAGCCGGTGCTGTGGCTCAACCCCGACCTGGAGATGTCCGCGGGCAAGGCGATGGCCCAGGCCGGGCACGGCGCCCAGCTGGCCTGGTGGGCACTGCCCGAAGCGGAGCGCACCGCGTGGCACGGGGCGGGCTTCCCGCTGTCCGTCCGCACCGCCACCCCCACCGACTGGCCCCACCTGACCACCGCCGGCGATGTGTGTGGTGAAGACATGGCGTACGGCCGACGCCGTGCCGCGCGTCCACACCCGTCCGCCCACCGAGGCCGGCACATGAACGCCGCCCGCGAGGATGGTCGCGGCCTGTTCCGCCTCCGCGGGCAGGCGCATCCGCTCGATCCGCCGCCGTGACGTCCCGGCCCGTGCGGTGCTCCGGCCCAGCACCACGATCCGTGCCTCGCCCGCCCGGGCCGTCACCTCCTGCCGGGTGTCCCCACGGCTCACCGGCCTGGGCCGTCCCGAGGCGTGCGGCACGCGGCGCACGCCGTCCCGGCACAGCCGCTCCGCGACAGTGGCGGCGGCCGGTGAACCGGGCAGCATCACCCACCAGTCGTCCACGGCACTCCTTCTCCTCACGGACAGGTCGGGCGGCCCCTCGCCCGATGGGCGGGCGTCGCCAGCGCCCACCGGGTTCACAGCACCGGGCTCACTCGTCGTAGGGGTGGAGCCAGTACGGCGGGAGACCGCCGTCGCGGAGGTATCCGAACGGCCGGCCGGGGGTGACCTCGGCGAAGTCGCCTCCGTCCCCCGGCATGCGGGGGCCGGTCCCGCAACGGTGACGTCCGGGCCGTCGTGAGATAACCGGCTCAGCCGCTCAAACACACCGCACGAATGAAGGTGCAGCACAACCACGACAAAACCGCACCACTCACCACGGAGAGTACCGACGTGTCACCCTTCGCGTGCCCGCGCACACCACCCGCCGTCCTGGACCACGCACGCGGGACGGTTACCGCGCATGCGTGCCCGGCCAACTCGTCGTCAGCAGGTGACGAACGGTGCCGGCCAGGCGAAGGCCACGGTATACGGGACAACGGTCCGGCTCTGGTGACCCGCTCCGGCCCGGCCCGCGGCGACCCGCCGCACCGCGATCCAGGGGGCCGTCGCCGGCTGTCCGGCCGCCGAGACACAAGCCCATAAGCCCGGCCGGATCGCGGGGAGAACCGGTCGGGGCAGCCGGGCACGGAAAAGCGCGCCGGGCCCGCCCTTCTCCACGACGCGCTCGTGCCCCGGTTCAGGCCGGCTGCAGCAGCAGGGCGCAGATGTCCTTCGGGAGCTGGCCCAGTGCCGACTCGAGCGTGCCGGGCGAGACGTGGTCGCGTACGACGGTGGTGACGGCCGCGGCCATCTTCGGCACCTCGTCGGCGTCGACCCTGGCTTCCTGGACGAAACGGTTCACGTAGCCGTCGATGTCGTACTTGATGGGCACGGAACTCGGGGTCCAGCCGTCGTAGTAGGCACCGCGCAGCAGTTCGGGCAGTTGTGCGGCGAGGTGGGCCGACGTGTCGACGGTGAGCCGGTCCCGGAGGGTGTGCAGCCAGGTGCGCAGGACCCGGTGGGCGAGATGGCGGTCGTCCGTTCCCAGGGCTTCCGCCACCGCCTTGAGCCAGATGTTCGCACTGTGGATGGCGTGCTCGAAGTCGGATGAGCGGGTGGTGGGCATCGTCTTGTCTTCCAATCCGTTCGCCTTGGCGCGGAGGGGCGGGAAGGGGGGCTCGGGCCTCTCCCCGTGCGGGTTCCATGCCTCGGTGGACGCAACCGGGTGTCCGCCCGCCGGCTCGGGGAGCGTGCCGGGCCCGCCGGGCGCGGCACGCTCCTCGGCTCAGCGCTTGTCCGGGCGGGTGACGCCGATGGTGAGGCCCATGGCCGCCAGTCCGAGCGCCATGGTGATGACGCCGATCAAGACGTTGTTCCAGATGACACCGGCCCGCGCGCTGTGCGTGGCGGTGACCACCCAGGGCGAGATCAGGAGCCAGACGCCCAGCGGTACCAGCGCCCAGGCCAGACGGAACATCCGCTCGGGCACGAGTGCCAGGCCCAGACCGATCAGGCCGATGGTGATGCCGACGATCAGGTTGTTGGCGGTGAGGTTCCGCAGGCCCGCGAAGTGGACGGCCCACGGTGAGATCGCGGCGTAGAGACCGGTCAGGAGGATCAGCCCTTCGAGGGCGATCGCCCTGCCGGTGGAGGCGGTGCGTTCGAGCCGCTCCCGCATCTCCGCCATCTCCGGGTGTCCGGTCATGCCGGTGGTGCCGGTGGAGTATTGCGGATACGACATGGGCGTCGTCCCCTCTCCAGCATTGGGCTTATGTGCTTTTTATCCGAATTCCCCCACTTGGGTGAGTGAAGCGACGCCCCACGAACCTGCGCTGTGATTCACGTCACACACCCCTGCCCCCGCCCGTCCCCGGGGCCCCGTGGATCCCGCGATGACCTCGGGTTTCGGGGCGTGGCGCGGCGGGGACCCGGTGGTGCACCCCGCGGAAGGGAGGCGAGCCGTGCCCGACCCCGAACAGGCCCGCATCCGGGAGGCGGCCCTGCCACTGACCGGTCCGGACTCGCTGGACCCCCTGCTGGACCGCATCGGCGACGCCCGTTACGTCCTGCTGGGCGAGGCGTCCCATGGCACCGCCGACTACTACCGGCTCCGTGACGTGCTGACCCGTCGGCTGATCGAGGAGAAGGGGTTCTCCTTCGTCGCGGTGGAGGGCGACTGGCCCGACTGCCACGCCGTGCACTGCTCGGTGGTCGGGGCCCCGGGCGCGCCCGAGGACCCCGGCGAGGTGCTGGCGGGCTTCGGCCGCTGGCCGGCGTGGATGTGGGGCAACACCGAGGTCGCGGCCTTCACCTGGTGGCTGCGCCGGCACAACCAGGGGCTGCCCCCGAGGCGGCGTGTCGGTTTCTTCGGGCTGGACGTCTACAGCCTGTGGGAGTCGCTGCACGCCGTCCTCGCCCACCTCCGCGAACACGACCCCGAGCGGGTGCGGTCCGCGCTGGACGCGTACCGGTGCTTCGAGCCGTACGCCGAGGACCCGCATTCGTACGCGCTGGCCACCCGGTACGTCCCCCAGGGGTGTGAGCGGGAGGTGGTCTCCCTGCTCACGGAGGCACGGCAGCGGGCGGCGCGGGCGGCCTCCCCGGACGGTTCGCTCGCGGAGTTCGCCGCCCGCCAGAACGCCGAGGTGCTGGCCGGTGCCGAGCGCTACTACCGGGCCATGCTGGACAGCGGCCCGGAGTCCTGGAACATCCGCGACCGGCACATGGCCGACACGCTCGACCGGCTGATGGAGCACTACGGCCCCGGCGCCAAGGCGGTGGTGTGGGAACACAACACCCACGTCGGGGACGCCCGCGCCACGGACATGGCCGCCGTCGGCGAGATCAACGTCGGTCAGCTGGTCCGCGAGCGGCACATGGGCGCGGGCGTGGCGCTGATCGGTTTCGGCTCGTACACCGGCACGGTCATCGCCGCGGACGCCTGGGGCGACGTGCCCCGGGTGATGGAGGTCCCGCCCGCGCGCGCCGGCAGCCTGGAGGACGTGCTGCACACGGCGCTGCCCGGCGAGCGGGCCCTCTTCGTCTTCCCCCCTGTGCAGTTCCAGCGACCGCCCGCCACCGGCCGGCGCGCGTGGTTCCACGAGGAGCGCGGCCACCGGGCCATCGGGGTGGTCTACCGGCCGCGGTGCGAACGCGTCGGCAACTACGTCCCCACCGTCCTGGCCGAGCGCTACGACGCCTTCTGCTATCTCGACCACACCCGGGCCGTCACGCCGTTGCGCCCGGCGGCCGCGGCGAGCCCGGAGACGGAGACCTGGCCCGCCGGGGTGTGAGGCCGGCCGGACCCCGGGGCGGACTCTCCCGTCGCGCGCCGGGCCTCGTACCGGCCGTTTGCCGGGCATGCCGAAGGAACCAGTCCGAGGAGGGCACCGTGAAGCTGGTGGATTTTCTGGCCCAGGTCCGCGATCGAGGGGAGTACCGCAGCGAGGAGGAGGCCGAGCACATCAGTGCGTCGGTGCTGCGGGTGCTCGCCGCGCGGATCCCGCCGGAGGAGGCGGACGACCTGGCGGCGCAGCTGCCCGCGCCGCTGGACGACGTCCTGCACACGCACCCGGAACGGCCGGAGGCCCTCGGACGCGAGGAGTTCCTGCGGCGCGTGGCCGAGCAGACCGGCGCCCGGCCGCGGACCGCCGAGTGGGACGCCGGCGCCGTCCTGTCCACCGTCGCGGACGCGGTGCCGGGCGCAGAGGTGGAACACCTGCTGTCGCAGTTGCCGACCGGCTACGCGGAGCTGTTCGGCAGGCCGGGCCCGATCTGACCGCGTGCGGGGTCCGGCCGGCTCCGCCCGGAGGCGGCGGAATTACCATGTTCACGGGCCGTGTTCCCGCTTCCGTGACAGACCCCGCCGGGGGTACACATCCGCTCACCACGGGAAATCCTGCCGTCCACGGGTGGACGCCATGAAAATCGAACTCATTCAACGGGCCGCCAACGTGCTGTTCGAAGTGCCGGACGACATGCACGAAGAGATCATCATGCTCATCACGGCCGTCTCCGAGGACCGGCGGGCCCAGGTCCCGGATCTCGCCGCGGTCTTCGGTGAATGGTGCTGGCTGGTGTACACCGTCCACGACGACGTGGTCGAGGTACTGGACGTCGGCTGCGCCGGGTGACCTCGGCCGGCCACGGCCCACGGAATCCGGCGGGCGTGGGCCGGATCGCTCAGGAGACCGGTGCGCGTGCGAGGACGTCCGTGATCAGGGGGCCTCGGTCGGTCCGGGTGCGGGTATCGGGGGTGAAGCGGAGCGCGGTCTCCGCGCCGGTGGGGGTGAAGTCGTAGGTCCAGGTGCGCCACTCGTCGGTCGCGGTGACCGTGGCCCTGGGGTGCCCGTCGGCCTGGACGCCGAAGGTCCTGCCCCGGTCCGGACCGGTGTCGGCGCGGGCGCGGAAGGTGACGCGGACCGGGCGGCCGGGGGTGGTGGCGAGGCGGGTGGCGATGCCGAGGCATCCGGGAGCGGCGCTCAGGCCCACGGCGTTGGAGCCGTTGTCCAGGCCCGCGAGAGGCCCGTGGCAGGCGTTCACCCCGTGGTTCGTCCAGCCCGGGAAGCGGACGGGAGCGCTGCCCCGGGCCCGCGGTACCGCCTCGGAGAGGCAGGGGGTCCGAAGGTGCGGGTTGGGGTTGAGGACGGGCCCGCCCTCGGGGGCGGGCAGCCGTGCGTGGAGCGCGTCCCGCCAGACGGCCGCCATCTTGGCGTACCCCTGGTCGCACGGGTGGACCAGGTCGGACAGGTCGTCGCCGCCCTGGGGCGAGGCGTGCAGCGCGGGGGCCATGTCGACGAAGAAGACCCTCTCGCGGCGCCCGTACTCCTCGGCGATCTCGCGTACCCGCCGGTTGTAGCCGTCGATGTGCGCCTGCCACTCGGGCAGCCGGGACGGGATGATCGAGGCGAGCAGGATGCCGGCGGACGGGGCCAGGCCCAGCAGGGTCTCCACGAAGGTGCGCAGGAGGCCGGGGGCGGCCGTGTGGCCGGGGCCGTACATGTTGTTCGTACCGATGTGGACGAGCAGCCAGTCCGGCCGGGCGGCCGGAACCCACTGCGGCAGCAAGGAGGTCAGCGCCTCGATGGTGATGCCGCAGACGGCGGCGTAACCGGGGTCCCCCTGCGGCTGGAAGGCGTTGACGCAGGGGCCGGCGAAGCAGGCGTCGTGGCCCAGGCGGTGCAGGTGGCCGAGGAGTTCGTCGCGGTATCCGGCTCCCCCGGTGCTGGTCAGACCGGCGGTGATCGAGTCCCCCAGCGGCATGATCCGCACCGGGCGGGGCGGGATGTCCGTCACTCCCCCGCCGAGCGTCCCGTCCGCCACCGAGCCGGTGCGCGGTGCGGTGAACTGCCGGTGTGCGGGGCCGGATTGCATGACCTCTCCCAACGTGTGCCTGAGCCATACGGACGCGGATGGCGCCGGGCACCCGGGTGATGCCCGCCTGCCGCACGGGTTCCCCGTCTGCGGACGGTGGTTCACACAAAAGGACGACCATCCGGCACGACGCGTCGGCCCCCCGGGCGGATCCCCGGAGGCCGACGGCGAGCCGAAGGCCGAGGATGCCGGGTCCCCGCGGTCCGGAAGGCCGACGGATACGAGGCACCCGGCCGGCCGGAGCGCCGCGGCCACACCACCCCGCGCGTTCGCGGCGGACCGTCACAAGGTCGTGCAGGCAACGCCGTTGAGGGTGAACGCGGTGGGCGCGGTGTGGGTGGCCGACTTGCCGCCGGTGAAGCCGACCGTGACCGAGCCGCCCGCGGGGATCGTCGACCTGTACGACGCGGCGGCGACCGTCACCGAGGCGCCGTTCCGGGTCGGCGTGCCACCCCCCATGCGCGCATCACTCACCGCGACTCCATGAGTGGGTGAACAAGTCGGCCGAAAGGATGTGGGAGCACTCCCATAGAGCCAGTCCTGCCAGGCGCACGTCAAGAGACCGGTCGGGACAGGGCTTTTCCGCGGCTTCAGTTCATGCGGCCGTTCTCCGAGGCCCCCGCTTCCGGTGCCGCGGTGAGCTGGACGTGGGCCGTGGCGCGGCCCCACCGGTCCAGCAGTCTGCCCATGCGCTTGGCGGTGTGCAGGGTGATGCTCCGCTCGCCGATCCGCAGCCCCGGATGGCGGTGCAGGATGCGTTCCTCCAGGGTGACGCAGTCGGCGGGCGAGCGCAGCCACGCCGACAGCAGCAGGTTCTCCGGTCCGGTGACCGACGCGCACAGCCGGGTTTCCGGCAGACCGGCCAGCGCGTGGGCCACGGCCTCGGTGCCGGGTCCCGGGGCGGCGATACGGAACGTGGCGATGACCGGCCAGCCGGCCAGTTGCTGGGTGAGGTCGCACCGGAAGTAGACCTCACCACCCGCGATCATGCGCGCCAGCCGCCGGCGTACGGTCGTCTCGCTCAGTCCGCACTCCCGCGCCAGTTCGGCGGGGCCCCGGCGGGCGTCGGCGCCGAGCGCCCGCAGGAGCCTGCGGTCGCCCTCGTGCGGTCCGCCGCCGGGCCGTGGGCGGGTACGGCTGTCGCCGCCGGTGAGATGGGTGCGCTGGCGTTCGTTGAGCGCGTGCACCAGCCATCCGCTGCCCTCGCGGTACACCCGGGTGCAGACGCTCAGCCGCACCGAGCGCACTCCGTCCAGCCCTCCCAGCCGCCCGGTGACGAACTCGTCCAGGGACGGCAGGTCGTACGCCGCCACGCCCAGGAACAACGAGTGGTCGCCCGTGGTGCGTTCCACGCTGAACACCGGTCCCCAGCCGCACAGTTCGGCGGTCAGTGCGTCGAGCGCGCCGGGTGCGCAGGCGAGATCGACGTATCCGACGACCGAGGCGTGCTGCGCCGGATAGGCCGTCATCCAGGCCAGGCCGCCGTCGGTGAGCCGCCGCCAGCGGCGCGCGGCGGTCGTGGCGTCGATGCCGATGACGGAGGCGATCTGCGCCCAGGTGGCGCGTGGTCGCAGCTGGAGGGCCTCGACCAGGGCCAGGTCGGTCTCGTCGAGTCCGTCGGGGGTGTCCGGCGGGGCGGTGTCGGTGGGCGGCACGCGCCCCATCCTGTCAGCGCGGACGGCCCGGCCGAAGCCCCGTGCCGCACCACCGGGTTGCCGGATTCCGGCGTCAAGTCCCCGCGGATGCCGGATTCCTGCGATTACGCGGTGCGTAGCGGCGGACGGTGCAAGGTGTCCGCCAAGCGTCGCTCGCACGGCGGGAGGACCCCTTGCTCGGAACCACCCGGACCACCGCGGTCCTGCTGTTCACCGCCTGGGCCGTCGACTACATCGACCGGCAGGTGATCAATCTGGCGCTGCCGTCGATCGGCGACACCTTCGGTCTCAGCCACGCGCAGCGGGGCATGGTCCTCTCCTCGTTCTTCGTCACCTACGCGCTGACGCAGATTCCCGCCGGCCTGGTCGCCGCGCGCTTCGGCGGTGCGCGGGTGGTGTGCGTGGCCCTCGCCCTGTGGTCGGTCTTCACCGGACTCACCGCCGTCGCCTGGTCGTTCGCCGCGCTCGTGGTGTTCCGTTGCCTCTTCGGTGTGGCCCAGGGCCTGTTCCCGGCCGCGGCCATCGACACCCTCAGCCGGCGCAGCCTGCCCGCGCAGCGGCTGACCGCCAACGGCTGGATCCAGAGTTCCAACGCGGTCGGCGGGCTGCTGGCCGCCGTCCTGGGCGGGCTGCTGCTGGCCCACTGGGACTGGCGGGTGATGTTCGCCGCCGTGTCCGTGCTGGGCCTGCTGGTGGTGGTCGCGATCCGGCGCGGGCTGCCCGGACCGCTGCCCGCCGAAAAGACCGGTCCGCCGCTGCGGCAGCCGAAGGGAGCCGCGACCGCCCTGCTGGGATCGCCGGCCGTCTGGGGCTTCGCGGTGATGTTCCTCGCCTACGACGTCGTCGTGTGGGGGCTCAACAGCTGGAGCGCCTCCTTCCTGATGGAGGAGCGCGGTCTGGCGGTGGCCGACGCTGGTCTGGTGTCCCTGGCGCCGACCCTGCTGGCGGCGGTCGCCGCGGTCGTCGGGGGCCGGCTGAGCGACAGGTTCGAGGGGCGTCCCCGGCGGATCGTCGTCCCGGCCATGTGCGTGGCGGCCGGCCTGCTCGTCCTGCTGCCGCTCACCACCACCCTGGCCCAGTTCGTGGTGGTCGGCACGCTCGTCAGCGGGGCCGTCGGCCTGTGTTACATGCCGTGCTTCTCGGTGCCCCTGCGCAGCCTTCCGCCGGGCCTGACGGGGGCGGCCTCGGGAATCATCCTCTTCGGCGGCCAGTTGTCGGGCATCATCGTGCCGACCCTGTTCGGTCACATCGTCGACGCCTTCTCCTACCGCACCGCGTTCTGGTCGTTGCTCGTAGGCCCCGCGCTCGCCCTCGCCGCCGTGCTCCGGGTGCCCCAGACCTCCCCCCGTTTCCTGGCGCGGCTGCGCGCCGTCACCACCGACACCCCGAAGGAGGACGACAGTGATAGCTCCGCTGCCGCCCACTCCGCCTGAGACCGGCCTGAGCCGTGGCCTCGCGGCTCGCCTCCCGCACTGGGAGGAGGTCTACCGGGATCTGCACGCCCACCCCGAACTCGCCTTCCAGGAGCGCCGTACCGCCGCCGCCGTCGTCCGGGAACTCGCGGACACCGGAGGATGGGAGACCACCGAGCAGGTCGGCCGGACCGGTGTGGTGTCCGTCCTGCGCAACGGCGCGGGCCCGGTGGTGTGGCTGCGGGCGGACATGGACGCCCTGCCCGTGCGGGAGGAGACGGGGCTGCCGTACGCCTCCGTCGAGCCGGGGCTGATGCACGCCTGCGGCCATGACGTGCACGTCGCCGCCCTGCTGGGCGTCTGCCGGCAACTCGCCGCGCACCCCGGCGCCTGGAGCGGGACCGTGGTGGCCGTCTTCCAGCCCGCCGAGGAGGTGGGCCACGGCGCACAGGCCATGCTGGACGACGGTGTCCTCGACCGCTTCCCCCGGCCCGAGGTGGTGCTGGGCCAGCATGTGGGCCCCCTGCCCGCCGGTGTGGTGACGACCAGGCCCGGCACGCTCATGGCGGCGGCCGACAGCCTCCGGGTCACCCTGTACGGCGCGGGCGCGCACGCCTCCGCGCCTCATCTCGCCGTCGATCCGGTCGTGATGGCGGCGTCCGTGGTGCTGCGGTTGCAGACCCTGTCGGCCCGGCTGGCACCGCTGTCCCCGTCACCGCTGCTCACGGTCGGGGCCCTGCACTCCGGCACCGTGGCGAACGTCATCCCGCACACCGCCGAACTGCTGTGCAGCCTGCGGACGTTCGACGCGCGGACCCGCGAGCAGGTACTGGCCGACATCCGGCGCGTCATCGACGCGGAGGCCGACGCCCAGGGCGCCACCCGGCCGCCGGACATCACGACGTACGACTCCTTCCCCCTGACGGTCAACGACCCGGCCGCCACCGAGCGCGTCCTGGCGGCCGTGGCCGACGCGGGTGCGCTGGGCCACACCCTGCCCGCTCCGCTCTCGGCCAGCGAGGACTTCGGCCGGTTCGCGGCGGCGGCCGGGTGCCCGTCGGTGTTCCTCCACTTCGGCGGCGCGGATCCAGGGAACTTCGACGAGGCGGCCGTGGCCGCGCTGGAACGCGGCACGCTCCCGCCGGGCACGGCCACGAACCACTCCCCGCACTACGCGCCCTCCGACCGGCACGCCGTCGCCGCCGGGGTACGCCACCTGCTGGCCGCCGCCGCGTCCTGGCTGGATCCCCGGACCGGGGGGACGGCCGCGTGAAGGGCTGGAAGCCCGTTCTCCTCGCCGCCGCGCTCGCCCTGCCGGCGGCCGAGCCCGCGACCGCCGCGCCGACCGGCGCCCCGGCGCCGACGGTGCCCGCCTGTGCCTGGGAGCCGCTGGGCTACCGGACGTCCAACGTCGCCTATCCGGACACCAACGCCCGCTACTGGCTACTGCGTCACACCGTGCGCAAGGGTCTGGCCATCCGGCTCGACGGCCGCTTCCCGGACGCCCGCTACGCCTCGGTCGCCACCTACGACGCCCACCGCGGCAGCTTCACGGGTCCGGACGGAACCACGTCCGCGCTGACCGACCACCAGCTCGTCCCGGACCGGGGCAGCGGCAACCCGTACCGCCGGCCGGTCCGTCCCGGCGGCAAGTTCACCGTCACGGTCACGGACACGCCCGCGGGCCGGTCCAACGCCCTGCCGCACGGGAAGTTCCGCCTGCCGAAAGTCACCTTCGTCGAGGGCGGTCACCGTGTCCGGGTGGGCACGTGCGCGGACGCCCTGTCCGTGGGCGCTCCCGCCGCCGGCGTGCCCTCCGGGACCGCGTCCCCGGCCGGGGAGGACACCCTGCCCCGGCCGGTCTTCTCCCGGTCGGGGCGGTGCCGGTCTCTGCCCCAACCCGGACAACGCGTATCTGAGCGCCGGCTTCGACGCGCCGCCCGCCGGACAGGTCCTCGTCGTCCGCGGCAAGGCGCCCACCGCGACCGCCGGGGACCGCGCCCGGCCCTGGCCCGCCGGGCGTGCCCAGGTCCGGTACTGGTCGATGTGCGACAACCTGTAGTGGGGGCCGGGCGAGGTGGTCGCCAACCCGCTGCCCGACGGCGGGGTGGACCCGGGCTGCCGCGCGGACTTCGACACCCGCCTCTCCCCGGCCGGCACCCACACCTATGCCGTCGGCACGGAGGAACAGCGGGCGGCCGTCGAGCGCGTGCCCGGGGTCACCTTCCTGCCGCTGTCCTCGGCCACACCCACCGCCCGGCACCTGCTGATCCTGCGGAGCATGGTGGCCGCGCCGGGCTTCGCCGAGGCGATCCACCGGGTTCCGCTGGGCAGCGACGCCGCCCGCACCGCCGAGGTGATGGGCCCGTACTACCCCAAGTCGGTCTATTGCGGCGTGAGTCAGCTCGCCGAGTCGGGGGCGGGGGCCTGCCTGGGGTCCCGACGTGGTGCGGAACGCCACGTTCTCGCAGGTCAGTTACAACCTTTCGGCCGAGCCGGCCGTCCAATGGGAGCCCGGTGTGGATCACCGCACCGGGTTTCACTTCATTCCGATGTGGGAGATGCCATGAGTTCTGTCTCCGCCGGCCGTGTGCTGCGTCGCGGCGCGTGTGCCGGAGCCGTTGGGGCGTTGCTGGTCGCCGGTCTCGGCAGCGGGACCGCCTTCGCCGACGAGGCACAGACCGACCGGCTGTGGATCCAGGCGCCGTACGAGCAGTCGGTCACCGTGGGTGCGGACGGCGCTGCCGGGGAGTACCGGTCGCTGGAGCTCGGTCTGTACCACGACAACACCAACTTCACCGTGACCGGCGGCCGGCTGACCGTCGACGTCTCGGGGCTGGCCGGGGCCGTCGACGTGGCCTGGCCCGACAACTGCGCGCCGGACGACGCCGGTACGGTCGCCGTGTGCGACACCGGGGAGGTGCCCGACGAGTACACCCCGCAGGTCGAGCTGAAGGTGCGGGCCGCCGCCGGCGCCGGCGCGGTGCAGGGCGCGATCGAGTACTCGGCGGAGGCCACCGGGCCCGACGGCACGCTCGTCGCCCCGGGTGCGGAGACCTTCCTCACCGTCGGCTCCGGCCCGGACCTGGGTGTCAAGGCCCCGCAGGGCGTACGGGACGTGGCGCCCGGGACCACCCTCACGGTGCCGTTCTCCGTCACCAACTCCGGTGACCGCACGGCCCACGGCTTCAGCGTGAAGCTGTGGGCGACGTACGGCCTCGACGTCGCCACCCGCTACCCGCAGTGCACCTACACGGGGCCGGACACCGGCGACACCGAGTACACGCCCATGACGTACGTGACGTGCTCCTTCGACACCGACATAGCGCCCGGCGCCACGGTGGAGCTGCCGGAGCCGCTGCGGCTCGCCGTGACCGGCCACGCGCTGTACGAGCGGTTCGACTACGAGGTGCAGCCCGGCGGCGGCGCCACCGACCTCGACGCCTCGGACAACGGCCAGTCCTGGAGCATCACCGCCCGCAACACCGCCGACTTCGCGGTGCACGGCACCAAGGTGAGCGGCCGGGCCGGGGACACCGTCACCGCCGCCTTCCGCTTCACCAACGGGGGCCCGGCCTGGGTCGGCAACGTCAGCTCCGGCGACCCGGTCGCCCTGATCGACTTCTACCTCCCGGAGGGCACCACCGCCACGTCCGTGCCGGACACCTGCGACGCCGCCGGGTCGGCCCGCTACACCTGCACCCTGCCGATGTGGGCCAAGCCCGACCTGGACGTCAGCTACCCGTTCCAGCTGCGCGTCGACCGGGTCGTCCCCGACGCCACGGGCCGCGTCGTCGCCCGGCCCGACTACGGCACGTCGTTCGCCTTCGACCCGGACAGCGGGAACAACTCCACGACGGTGACCGTCAACCCGTCCGCCTGACGGCGATGAGCGGGGCAGGCCGCCGGTCCGCCCCGCTCGCGGGCCCCCTTCCCGTGACCGGTTACGCCTCGGCGCGGGTGAGCACGGCCTCGTCGACCGGCGGCTGCTCCACCGGCGGAGGGGGTGTCCGGGCGGCCTGGACGCGGTCGAGCAGGGCCGCCGGGTCCGGATGGGCCTGGAGGGCGGTGAGGAGCAGCCGCCAGAGGTTGTGCAGGTGCTGCTCGATGTGCTCGCGGCCGTCCAGGGCGTCGGAGACCGTGTGGATGCCGAAGAACGCGCAGACCACGCTGTGCGCGGCGGACACCGGGTCCACGCCGGCGGCGAGTTCGCCGCTCGCGCGTGCCTCGGCGAGGAGTTCGGTGACGACCTCGATCCAGTCGACGAAGGGCGTGGGCAGGGGCGCCGCGATGGCCTTGCGTTCCATCCACAGGCGTGAGCCGGCCCGTACGACGACGTCGTCCCGGAAGGCGCGGGCGACGGTGAAGCTCAGCGCCACCAGTTTCTCCAGGGCCGGGCGGCCGGTGGAGCGATGGCGTTCGATCATGCGCGGCCAGGACGCGAAGTGCTCCTCGACCACGGCGAGGGCCAGTTTCTCCTTGCTGGCGTAATGGAAATAGATGGCGCCGCTGGTGCGCCCGGAAAGTGCGCTGATATCGCTGATGCTGGTCCCGGCATAACCCCGTTCATCGAACAATTGTGCCGCGGTTTCCAGCAGAGCCCGCCGTGTCAGATTCGCTCGCACGCGTCGCAACCTTTTTCCGAGGTTCTCGTACCTCTCCTGCCGCCTGGCAATGTAGTACCCGAGCCCGCCCGGACTGTCGAGTCGGTGTGCGGAACGCGCCGAACTGCGGTCTGCTGGGGGAATGGACGCTCGAATCCGTGGCACCGCCGAAGAGCCGCGGGACCTGAGCTGGTCGCGCACGGTCCCCCGGGAACTGGTCCACCGGGCGTCCGTGGCGGAGGTTCTGCTCACCGACGTACTACGCGTCGACGCGACGCGTTTCGTCGCGGCCGCCTGCTGGTCGCGGTCGCATCCCACCTTTCCGGTCGACGGCCATGCCGTACATCATCCGCTGATGGTGGTGGAGACATTACGGCAGCTGGGTATTTTCATCCCTTTGTGTTACCTCGGCGTTCCGGTGGACACCCGCATGCTGATCACCGACGTCTTCTTCACCTCGGGACCCGGCGCGCAGCCCCAGGCCTCCCACGGCGCCACCCAGGTCACCTGCCGGGTGCGGGTCACCGGGCTGCGCGCCGGTTCCGACGGGT
>NZ_JACBWZ010000790.1 GCF_013870595.1 Streptomyces sp. WELS2
ACGGTTCGCGGCGGAGGCCGCGGCAACCGGGGCGTGCCGAGCCCCTGACGCGGCACCAACCGGGACGTCGTTCACCTCTGCCACCGCATCAACCGGGGCTCCGCCCGCCTCACATGCCGCGGAGGTCGGCCTTCACGAATCCCGCGCCCCGCTGGTCGTTGCAGACCGCCGGCGGCCGGTCGGCCGGGTCCGGCCATGTCTGGGGGGCCTGGAGCGCCACGCTCACCAGCGTCAGCAGCAGGTCGACGTCGCTCGCGGCGTCCAGGCGCAGCGTCACCCACGGCGAGCCGCGCACGATCCTGATCGCGCCCGAGTCCTTGAGGTCCTTGGTGAACCGCCGGACGGCCCGGTCGGTGAGCAGCAGGTCGACATCCCGCTCGGAGTGGAAGTGGACGATCTCACCCCGGGCGGAACTCACCGCCTGCCCCAGGCCGCAGCTCGGCACGGTCTGTCTCAGATCCGGCCAGGTCGCCAATTGCGCGAGCGCGCGCGAGGCCAACGTCATGGGGCCATCATGGCGCGCTCACCCGTCCGCAACCAGCTCGTGAGCGAGCATTAACCGACCCGTATCCGCCGCGTGTTCAGCAACTCGTACACCTGTCCAGTCGCCGAACGGGCCCGCGCACGCCCCATGTTGCCCCGCCTCACGCCACCCGGTGAAGGGAATCCGCAGGTGGGTCCGTGCGGCGGGACCGCCGGTGCGGTTCCGCGGCCCGGGTGCGCGCGCGATCCGTGTCCGCGGAGCGGGCGGGACCGCCCGGGGCCGTGGTCCCCGAACGGGCGAAGCACCGGATGCCGGTTCGTCACCACCCCGACCGGAGGAGCCCGGTTGACGGCCGGCCGCGCGGGACCGGCCCGGGACCGTCTTGCCCCCTCCCCGCCCCGCCCGTACGCTGGGTTTTGTGCCGATAGTAAACAAAACCCGTGTGCACAGTGTCGTGCCGGGCCGGAGCCTCACGGCACTGCGCGCCGCGATCACCGCTTTCTTCGCCCTGGACGGTTTCATCTTCGCGGGGTGGGTCGTCCGCATCCCCGACATCAAGCACCAGACGCACGCTTCCGCCGGCGCCCTCGGACTCGCCCTGCTCGGGGTGTCCGCCGGGGCCGTGCTCACCATGACGCTGACCGGGCGGCTGTGCCGTCGCTACGGCAGCCATCCGGTGACCGTGGTCTGCATGGTGGTGCTCGCGCTGAGCGTGGCGCTGCCCCCGCTCACCCACTCGGCGCCGGCGCTGGGGGCCGTACTGCTGCTGTTCGGCGCGGGCTACGGCGGGGTCAACGTGGCCTTCAACAGCGCCGCCGTCGATCTGGTCGCCGCGTCGCGCAGGCCGATCATGCCGAGTTTCCACGCGGCCTTCAGCCTGGGCGGGATGGTCGGCGCGGGCCTCGGCGGGCTGGTCGCCGAGGTCCTCTCCCCCACCCGCCATCTGCTGGGCCTCACCGTGATCGGACTGCTCGTCACGGCCGTCGCCGGACGCACCCTGCTGCGGTGCGAGCCGCCGGAGCCGCCCGAACGCACACCGGCGCAGGCGGCGCAGGCGGGCGGGAAGAAGCGGCGCGGGGTCGTGGTCGTCTTCGGGCTCGTCGCGATGTGCACGGCGTACGGGGAGGGGGCGATGGCCGACTGGGGCGCGCTCCACCTCCAGCAGGACCTCGCGGCCTCCGCCGGCGGCGCGGCGGCCGGGTACGCGTGTTTCGCGCTCGCCATGACCATCGGCCGGCTGACCGGGACGACGCTGCTGGCCCGCCTCGGGCGGGCCAGGACCGTGGTCGCCGGAGGCGGCGTCGCGGCGGCCGGCATGCTGCTCGGTGCCCTCGCGCCGTCGGTGTGGGCCGCGCTGGCCGGTTTCGCGGTGACCGGGCTCGGGCTCGCGAACCTCTTCCCGGTCGCCGTGGACCAGGCGGGTGCGCTGGCCGGCGCGTCCGGCGTCGCCCTGGCCTCGACCCTGGGCTATGGCGGCATGCTCCTCGGGCCGCCGGCGATCGGGTTCATGACCGACTGGTTCTCCCTGCCCACCGCGCTCACGAGTGTGGCCGCGCTGGCCGCGGTCGCCACCGTTCTCGGCCTGGCGACGCGGCACGCCTTCACGGACACCGCTTCGCCCGGCCGACGAAGCCGGTGACGGGGTCCCGGGTGCGCTGGACCGGGCAGGGGCGGTGGTCGACCAGCGCGCCCGCGTAGGCCGAGCAGGCCTCCAGCACTCCTGCCGGAGCCTCTCGCACCGGGTGAACCGGTGGCTCCTGTCCGTGGTGCGCTGCCGGAACGCGAGGGTGAGTGCCGATCCGAGCAGGGTGCCGAGGACGGCTGTGGCGCCGGCGATGACGGATGCCACGCCTCGAGCCGGTCACGCGCGCCGAGTGGCCGGTCCGGCAGGAATGAACAGGCGCGGTACGGGAGTTGGAGGTGGGGCAGGCGATCGATGATCGTCGTGTGCCCCGACCGTACCGCTACCGGAAGGCGTTCCCATGACCCCGCTGCGCCTCGGCGTCTCCCTGCAACCGCGCTGGCCGCTCCACGACGGAGCCGGCGCGCTGCGCGCCGCACGCCACGCCGAGGAACTGGGTTTCGACCACGTCGCCGTCGGCAACCGGCTCCTGGACAGCGGTTTCGGCCTCGACACGGACCCGTTCGTACTGCTGTCGGCCGTGGCGGGGGCGACGACCCGCCTGCGGCTGCTGACGTCGGTGCTCGTCGCGCCGTACTACCCCGCGCTGGTGCTCGCCAACCAGGCCGCCACGCTGGACGTGGTCTCCGGCGGCCGCCTGATCCTCGGCGTCGGCACCGGCTGGAACCCCGACGAGTTCGCG
>NZ_JACBWZ010000791.1 GCF_013870595.1 Streptomyces sp. WELS2
ATCCCGAGCGCGCCGAGGTGCATCGGGTGCCGGCCGGACTCCATGTTCCAGAAGGCCAGGTCCAGGGGAGCGAGCGGGTCGGAGGTCACGGGCTTGCCTCACGCGTCGGCGACGGGCGGATCAGTAGTCAATCCCCGGCGGACGATTACGGTCAAGTACCGGCACATTACGTACCGTTACTATCGGATTAAGTCTCGCGAGGGCATGAGCCGAAAGGCGCCCGAGGTCATCTCAGGACGGGTGGCGCCGCTTCCGGTGCGGTACCCCATGCCGACGGGCGCGGGCCGACCGTGAAGGCGAGGGAGCGCAGGGAGCGCAGCGCGCCGGTCGTCAGATAGGTCCGGCCGTACGGGGTGCCGTCGGTGCGTACGGCCTGGACGTAGCGGTCGGCGGCCGAGGTCCCGGGCGCCGTCACGGTCAGCCGGCCGCTCGGCCAGTAGCGGCGGTCCAGGGCCAGGTCGACCCGGTCGAACACGGGGGTGGTCAGGCCCCAGGTGCCGTAGCCGGGCTGGACCGGGAAGAGCCCGATGGCCGACAGCACGTGCCAGGCGGACATGGTGCCCAGGTCGTCGTTGCCGGTCAGGCCTTCGGGACTGTCGGTGAACAGGGTCAGCGCCGCGTGCACCACGTCCGTGGTCTTCCAGGGCCGGCCGGTGGAGAGGTAGGTGTAGGGCGCGATGAGGTCCGGCTCGTTCATCGGGTTGTAGACGGCGGCGTTGTAGTAGGCGTACGGGTCGCCGTGCACCCACACCTCGCGGGCGGTCTTCTCCGGGTCGGCGAGCAGCCGGTCGTAGGCGAAGAAGGCGTCGAGGCGGGCGTCGGCCGCGCTCCTGCCGCCGATCAGCCCGACCATGCCGGGCACGTCCTGTGGGACGAGCCACTGGTACTGCCAGGCCGTGCCCTCGTGGAAGCCGGCGCCGCGGGCCGGGTCGGGCGGGCCGGCGAAGGCGCCGGAGGCGTCCCGGGCGCGGAAGAACCCGGTGGCGGGGTCGAAGATGTTCCGGTAGCTGCGCGAACGGGCGGCGTAGCGGGCGGCGTCCTCGTGGTGCCCGAGTCCGCGGGCCATCTGCGCCAGCATGGCGTCGGCGAGCGCGTACTCCAGGGTGACCGAGGCGCCGTAGTGGTAGTCGGAGTCGCCCATCTTGGCGTACGGGCGGCCCTGGACCCAGGGCGCGAAACCGTGCGCGATGTACTCGGCGTTGGCCTCCCGGCCGACGCCCGGGTAGGCGGCGGGCGGCACACCGTCGGCGTTCTCGCGCAGCACCCGGTAGGCCCGTTCCTCGAAGCCCTTCAGCAGGCCCGAGTGGTAGGCCGTGGTCAGGAAGGGGGTGACCGGGTCACCGGTCATGATGTTGGTCTCCACCGGGCCGTAGCCCCACTTGGGCAGCCAGCCGCCGTCCTCGGCGACCGCGACCACCGACCGGGCCATGTCCCGGGCCTCGCGCGGCGCGAGCAGGGCGAGCAGCTGGGCCTGGGTGCGGTAGGTGTCCCACAGCGACCAGTTCTGGTAATAGGTGAACCCCCGGGCGCGGTGGATACGGCGGTCCCAGCCGAAGTAGCGGCCGTCGGCGTCGCCGCCGGTGTTGGGCGCGAGGTACGACCGGTAGAGCGAGGAGTAGAAGGTCCGGCGCAGCGCGGGCGTGCCGCCCCGCACCCGGACGGCGGCCAGCCGGCGCTCCCACTCCTCGCGGGCCCTTCGGCGCACGGCGTCGAAGGAGCGGCCGCCCTCGGCGCGCAGGTTGGTGGCGGCGCCGCGCGCGTCCACGTACGACAGCGCGGTGGTCGCCTCGACCACGCGGTCGCCGGTGGTGTCGAAGCGGACGTAGGCGCCGCCGGCCCCGGTGCGGGCGCCGGGGGTGACGGTACGGCCGTCCCAGGTGCCGTAGGCGGTGAAGGGCCGGCTGAAGCGGGTGATCGTGTGGACGGTGTAGGGGCCGGTGTCCCGGCAGAAGCCGTGGCCGGTGATCTCGGTGCGCACGGTGCGGTCGTCCAGGATCTCCACCGCGCTGCTCACCGGCTTGTGCAGCGCCTGGGCCGCGTTCAGCAGGACGTTGGCCTTGCCGGTGGCCGGGAAGGTGTAGCGCTGCACGCCGGTGCGGGCGGTGGCGGTCAGCTCGGCGCGGACGCCGGAGGCGAGACCGACCCGGTAGTAGCCGGGGCTCGCCTCCTCGTCGTCGTGCGAGAAGGCCGCCGCGTACTGGGCGTAGTCCGTCCGGGTGATGTCGCCGGTGGTGGGCAGCACGGGAAGGTCGCCGCCGATGCGGCAGCCGACGCCCGAGAGGTGGACCAGGGAGAAGCCGCGGATACGGTTCTGCGCGTAGTCGTAGCCGGTGCTGTGCCCGGTGTCCGGGGAGAGCTGCACCATGCCGAAGGGCACGGCCGCGCCCGGGAAGGTGTTGCCCTCGTCCCGGCTGCCGATGAACGGGTTGACCAGCTCGGTGAGGCGGCCGTCGGACGGCTCCTCGGCCCGTGCGGCGGGGGTGGCGATCAGCGCCGACGCTGCCATCACCCCGGCCATGCACCAGCGCGTGCGCCGGGTCCCTCTCATGTCGGATGACCTCCGCGGATTGGACATCGTTGCCTGCATCCTGAAGGCCGCGGGGCCCGAACCCGGGCATTCCCGGTGATTGGTGTCGAACGCGTCGCGCCGGGTGGGACTCTCGTGGGCAGGGGGCGTCAGCCCGGTGGGCGGGTGTGACAGCAGTCGCCGCAGAGTCCGCCGCCGGGCACCCGGTAGTACAGGCAGCAGCTGCGGCGCCGGAACGACGCGCCGGTGCGCGCGCCGGTGGCGTCGAGCAGCGGAT
>NZ_JACBWZ010000792.1 GCF_013870595.1 Streptomyces sp. WELS2
GAACAGTACGCCAAGGCTCTGGCCGCCGTCGCCGGCTGACCTGACCTGGCTCTTCCTCTTTGATGGGCGGGCGGCCGGCGGACCGGGAGGTGCGATGGAGGCGGGACGGGCCGACGCGGTGACCTGGCGCAACCGCGCGCTGCTGGTGTTCGACCGCGTGTCGGTGCCGGTGGCGGTATGTGACGTGCACGGCCAGGTGGTGCTCGCGAACCCGGCGATGGCCACGGAGTGCGGTACCACCCCGGGCCGGCTGCGCGGCCGGCAGGTGCTGGAACTGTTCCGGCCGCAGGAGGCCGGCCAGGTGGAGCGGATCGCCGAGGCGCTGCGGCTGCGGCACCGCTCGCGCTACCAGGTGTCGGTGTGCTGGCGGGCGCCCGGCGGGGCGGAGCGGTACGGGGAGCTGACCGCGGATCCGGTGAGCGACAGCGCGCAGGAGACTCCGGCGCTGCTGGTGATGTTGCGGGTGCTGGGCGAGCGCACCGCTCCCGGACCCGGGCCGGTGCCCACCACGGAGGTGGAGCGGCAGGTGCTGGCGCTGCTGGCCGGCGGGGCCACCACCGCCCGCGCCGCCCGTGAGCTCGGTCTCAGCAGGGACGGTGTCACCTATCACCTGCGGCGGCTGTCGGCGCGCTGGGGTGCCGCCAACCGCACGGAACTGGTCGCCCGCGCCTACGCCTTGGGCGTGCTGCTGCCCGGGGTGTGGCCTCCGCGGGCGCGGTCCGGGGAGGCCGAGCAGCCACCGGAAAACCATTAGCCCACCGCCTGGGGACTAAATACGATAGCCGCCTGCCTAGGATCCCTAGGCAGCGTGCCGTCGCATTCGGAAGGATCCCCCATGAGACCGCTCACCGAGCAGGACATCCGCGCCTCCTTCGTCAACTGCTCCAAGGGCGAGGCGAAGCGTCTGGCCGTGCCGCGTGATCTCGGGGAACGCCCCTGGGACGATCTGGACTTCCTCGGCTGGCGCGATCCCGGCGCGCCCGACCGCAGCTATCTGGTCACGGAACGCGACGGCCGCGTCACCGGTGTGACCCTGCGCTACCCGGCCTCGCAGCGCGGCTTCCTGCACCGCAGCCTGTGCTCGGTGTGCCTGACCACGCATCCCGGCGGCGGGGTGTCGCTGATGACGGCGCGGAAGGCGGGCGCGGCCGGCCGGGAGGGGAACTCGGTCGGGCTGTACATGTGCACCGATCTGGCGTGTTCGCTGTATGTGCGCGGCAGGAAGGCGCCGGAGTCCGGGGTGCGGTTCGAGGAGAGCCTGACGCTGGAGGAACAGATCGCCCGGACCAGGGACAACCTCTTCGCCTTCCTGGACAAGCTGTACACCTGAGGGCCGGCCGGTCCACGCCGTGACGAGCGTGGCCGGAAACAGCCCGCGAACGGCCACGTTCGACCTGCCCGGGGAACGGGAACAGGCCAAAGGATGATCAACGTACGGAAGTGGAGCTCGGGACTGCGGCAGGTGCTGAGGCGTCGCCGGGAGCCGGCGGTCGTCCAGACGCTGCGGTCGGCCGCGGCCGCGTCGGTCGCCTATGTCATCGCGCTCCGGCTGAGCCCGGAGCCGGCCCCGCTCACCGCGCCGCTGACCGCGCTGCTGGTCGTCCAGGTGACGTTCTACGCCACGCTGACCAACGGCATCCGCCGGGTGAACTCGGTGGTCGCCGGTGTGCTGGTCGCCATCGCGTTCAGTGTGCTGGTGGGGCTGACCTGGTGGAGCCTGGCGCTGCTCATCGTCGCCGCGCTGGCCGTGGGCCGGCTGGTACGGGTGGACGAGTACACGGCCGAGGTGGCGATCAGCGCCATGCTGGTGCTCGGCGCGACGGTGGGGTACACCGCGTGGGCCCGGATCGTGGAGACGCTGATCGGCGCGGCCGTCGGCACCGCCTGCAATCTGCTGCTGCCACCGCCGGTGTGGGTGGACGAGGCGGGCCGGTCCATCGAGGGCCTGGCCCGGCGGGTGCGTCAGCTGATGCTGCGGATGGGCGAGGAGGCCGCGGGCCGGGTCCCCTGGCAGCGGGCGGCCGAGCGGCTGCACGAGGCGCGCCGGCTGGACCACGACATCACGGGGGTGGACGCGGCGCTGCGGCAGGCGGAGGACAGTCTGCGGCTCAATCCGAGGGTGAAGGAGGGGCTGCTGCACCGGGTGGTGCTGCGCACCGGGCTGGACACGCTGGAGATCTGCACGGTGGTGCTGCGGGTGCTGGCCCGCTCGTTCACCGACCTGGCGAAGGCCCGTGGCTCCAAGGACCTGTTCCCGCCCCGGGTGGGGGCGACCGTGGAGCAGCTGCTGTCGGAGATCGCCGACGCGGTGGTCAGCTTCGCGGTGCTGGTGACCACGGATCTGAGCCAGGACGCCGAGTCGGCCGAGGCCCGGCTGTCGGCCGAGCTGCACACCGCGGCCGGCACCCGGGACCGGCTGGCGGAGCTGCTCCGGGAGGAGATCGCGAAGGACTGGACGGACTGGCAGCTGCTGGGTGCCGTGCTGACCGAGACGACCAGGATCATCGACGAGCTGAACACCGAGCACCGCACCCGGCGGCTGCTGGAGGAGCTGGACCGGGTCTCCCGCGAGCACCGGGCCAAGCTGCCCCGGCTGGCCCGGCTGCGCGACTGGCTCGGGGTCCAGGAGGAGCTGTGGCGCAATCGCGCGGGCCTCGGCAGCCGTTCCCGGTGAGGTCCGCCGGGGCCGCCCGGGCACGGGGCGGGTTGCCCCGGCCGGCGGGTGCGGGCCAAGGTGTCCTGTCAGGAGCGGGACGGCCGACGACCTGAGGTGGGGCATGGAGACGCAGTCACGGAACTCCGC
>NZ_JACBWZ010000793.1 GCF_013870595.1 Streptomyces sp. WELS2
GGCCCTTCCCTTCCAGGCCCCGGCGCCGCTTGCCGCCGCTGCCGACCTGCGCGCCCTTCTTGCCGGACATGCGGCGGTTGTTCGCGGCCATGAGTTACCTGTCTCCGTGAGGCGTCGTACGTACGTCTTATGCAGTGTGCCGCCCGGAGGGCCGGGCGGCACAGTCGATCAGTGGCGGGTCAGCGCGCGCCGAGGCTCCAGCGCGGACCCTGGGGGCTGTCCTCGATGACCAGTCCGGACTCCTTGAGCTGGTCGCGGATGGCGTCGGCGGTGGCCCAGTCCTTGCGGGCGCGGGCGGACTCGCGCTGGTCGAGGACCAGGCGGACGAGGCTGTCGACCACGCCCTGGAGGTCCTCGCCCCGGTCGCCGCCCTCGCCGGCCCAGTGGGCGTCGAGCGGGTCGAGCCCGAGGACGCCGAGCATGGCCCGCACCTCGGCGAGCCGGGCGACGGCGGCGTCCTTGTCGTCGGCGGCGAGGGCGCTGTTGCCCTGCCGGACGGTGGTGTGCACGACGGCCAGGGCCTGCGGGACGCCCAGGTCGTCGTCCATCGCCTCGGCGAAGGCGGGCGGGACCTCGGCGGCCGGCTCGACGGTCTTGCCGGCCAGCTCGGTGACCCGCTGGACGAAGCCCTCGATCCGCGCGAACGCGGACTCGGCCTCGCGCAGGGACTCCTCGCTGTACTCGATCATCGAGCGGTAGTGCGGGGTGCCCAGGTAGTAGCGCAGCACGATCGGGCGCCACTGCTTGACCATCTCGCTGACCAGGACGCTGTTGCCGAGCGACTTGGACATCTTGTCGCCGGCCATGGTGACCCAGGCGTTGTGCACCCAGTACCGGGCGAACTCGTCGCCGTAGGCCTTGGCCTGGGCGATCTCGTTCTCGTGGTGCGGGAAGATCAGGTCGAGGCCGCCGCCGTGGATGTCGAAGGCGCTGCCCAGGTACTTGTGGGCCATCGCCGAGCACTCCAGGTGCCAGCCGGGCCGGCCCGGCCCCCACGGGGTCGGCCAGCTCGGCTCGCCGGGCTTGACCGCCTTCCACAGGGCGAAGTCGCGCGGGTCCCGCTTGCCGGTCTCGCCCTCGCCGGACGGCTGGAGCAGGTTGTCCAGCTCCTGCCGGGACAGCTCCAGGTAGCGGGGGAAGGAGCGCACGTCGAAGTAGACGTTGCCGTCGGCCGCGTAGGCGTGCCCGCGGTCGATGAGGCCCCGCATCATCTCGATCATCTCGGTGATGTGGCCGGTGGCCCGGGGCTCGTAGGTCGGAGGGAGGCAGCCGAGGGCGGTGTAGCCCTCGTTGAACGCGCGCTCGTTCTCGTACCCGATCGACCACCAGGGCCGGTGCTGCTCGTGGCTCTTGGTGATGATCTTGTCGTCGATGTCGGTGACGTTGCGGATGAACGTCACCTCGTAGCCGCGGTAGGCGAACCAGCGGCGCATGATGTCGAAGTTGAGGCCCGAGCGGATGTGGCCGATGTGGGGGGCCGCCTGCACGGTGGCGCCACACAGGTAGATCGAGACGCAGCCCGGCTTGAGCGGGGTGAAGTCACGGATCTGCCGGGCGCTGGTGTCGTACAGGCGAATCGTCACCACTCCAGAGTAGTGGGCGCATGGCGATGCCATGCGCCTTCCCCGGCGGAACGCCCGCTCAGAGCGATCCGACGATCTTCCGCGGCCGGATCCGTACGACGACCCGCTGGGCGTCGCCGGCCGAGGCGGGGTTGAAGTCCTTGTAGTCCTTGCCCGTGTACTTGCGGCTGAGTTCGTCGATGAGCTCCGGCCCGCCGTCCGTCGTCATCTCGGCGGTGCCGCGGATCTCGGCGTACTCGTACGGGGACTCGGGGTTGAGGACGGCGACGGTCACCCGGGGGTCGCGCTCGAGGTTCAGGTACTTGCGGCGGTCGACCGTGGTGGAGAAGAGGAGGTCGTCGCCGTCTCGCTTCACCCAGACCGGCGACAGCTGGGGGCTGCCGTCGGGCTGGAGGGTGCCGACGACGATGAACACCTTGCCGTCGAGCACGGACTTCAGGCGGTCGGACAGTGCGGCGGACATGGGTACCCTCCGGAGTCCAGGGATCACTGGTGATCGTGAGGGTACCCTCGCACGCCGTCAGCTCACACGCACCACCAGGGCCGTCGCCACCGCCATCAGCCCCTCGTCGCGGCCGGGGAAGCCCAGGCCGTCGGTGGTGGCGCCGGAGACCGACACGGGGGCGCCGGCCGCCTCGGAGAGGATCTTCTGGGCCTCGTCGCGGCGCTTGCCGATCTTCGGGCGGGGGCCGACGACCTGGACGGCGATGTTGCCGATGGTGAAGCCGGCCGCGCGCACGATCCGGGCGGCCTCGGTGAGCAGCGTGACGCCGGAGGCGCCGGACCACTCGGGGCGGCCGGTGCCGAAGTGCTGTCCCAGGTCGCCGAGCCCGGCGGCGGAGAACAGCGCGTTGCAGGCCGCGTGGGCGACCACGTCGGCGTCGGAGTGGCCGGCCAGTCCGGGGCCCTCGCCCTCCCACTTCAGGCCGGCGCACCACAGCTCGCGGCCCTCCTCGAAGGCGTGGATGTCGGTGCCGATGCCGACCCGGGGAAGCAGCGGTGCCTCAGAAGCCATCGGTGAGCCTCCTGCGGGCCAGCACCGCCTCGGCGAGGACCAGGTCCAGCGGGCGGGTGACCTTGAAGGCCTCCTCGTGACCGGGGACGGCCACGACCGTGAGCCCCAGCTGCTCGACCATGCTCGCGTCGTCGGTGACGTTCTCGGTGACGGTCTCGTGGGCGCGCACCAGGGCCGCCCGGTCGAAGCCCTGCGGGGTCTG
>NZ_JACBWZ010000794.1 GCF_013870595.1 Streptomyces sp. WELS2
CTCCATCGACGCGACCAGGACCACCAGGTCGGCGACGCCCAGGGCGAGGCCCAGCCGGGCGCGGCCCCGGCGGGCCGTGCCGCGCCAGAGGGCGGCCACGGCGAGGACGATGGCGATCGGGCCGAGGAAGAGGTTGAGGACGAGCAGGCCGAGGAGGCCGAGGATGAAGGACGCGACGGCCATGCCGTCGGCGTCCCGGCGCGGACGCGTGTCGGTGTGGCCGGTTCGGGCCGGTGCGGTGAGGTGCATGGTGCTCAGCTCCCGGAAGACTGCGCGGCGGTCAGTCGGACGACGTGCGGCGGCGGCCGTGGCGCTCGCGGAGCGCGAAGACGCCGAGCCAGACGGCGATGACGGCGGCCAGGACGGCGCTGACGGTCAGCGGCGCGTGGGCGACGGTGCCCAGCACCACTCCGAGCAGCATGAGCGCGGCGACGAGGAACAGCATGGGATGGAATCCCCCCTCCGGTATGCCTCGTGTTCAGCCGGTGTGAAGTTTCGGTGAACAGTTGTAGTAACAGTTGTTCACTGACTTCGAGTCTAGCGCTTCCGACGGCTTTCCAATTACAGAGAACAGTTGTTAACTGGATGACATGAGTCACACCCTCGGCATCCGGCAGGCCCAGAAGCAGAAGACCCGGCAGGCGTTCCTCGACGCGGCGCTCGCCCTGCTGGAGGAGCAGAGCCTGAGCAGTCTGGGCCTGCGCGAGGTCGCCCGGGCCGTCGGGGTCGCCCCGACCGCCTTCTACCGGCACTTCCGCTCGACCGCCGACCTCGGGGTGGCCCTGGTCGACGAGGCGCTGGGCAGCCTGCATCCGATGGTGCGGACGACGGTGTCCACCACGGGAGACAGCGAGGAACGCATCGCGCGCGCCGTCGAACTGATCGCCCGTCATGTAGCCGAGTACCCCGCACACGTCCGTTTCATCGCCCGCGAACGGCACGGCGGCGTCCAGCCCGTACGGGAGGCCATCCGGGCCCAGTTGCACCGGTTCGCCGAGGAGGTGCGGACCGAACTGGCCAAGGACCGGGAGGCCGAGGGCTGGAGCGAGGACGACCTGCTGATGCTCGCGCACCTCTACGTCGACCAGATGCTCATCACCGCCTCGCTTTTCCTGGAGGCGCTGGAGGCCCCCGAGGACGAGCGGGAGCGGGTGGCCCGGCTCGCCACCCGCCAGCTGCGGCTCATCACCCTCGGCCGCTCCCACTGGCTGGACTGAACCGCCCCGCGCGCCAGGCCCCTTCAGTCCCCGTACACCGCCAGCACCGAGCGCGCCCCCGCCACGAGTTCCGCACGCGCCTCGGGCGGGTCCAGGACCTCCACCCGGTCGGAGAACGCGAGGAGCTGGCGTACCGCCCGGAGCGCCGGGTAGGCCAGCCGCGCGGTGACCCACGGGCTCACGCCGTCGTCCTCGGGCTCCGCCGTCAGCTGGGCGGCGGCCATCCGCCGGAACATGTCGGCCAGCTCGCGCCGGACCCGCACGGTGACCTCGACCCCGTCCTCCCGCTCCTCCACCCTGCGCCGCAACTCCTCCCAGACGTCGGCGAGTTCCACACCGGTCCGGCGGCGTACGGGCTCGTCCAGCAGCCGCGCCCGGCGCACCCGGTCGGCGCGGAACAGCCGGGGCCGGCCGCGCCGGTCGGCGACCAGGTACCAGACGCCGGCCTTGGCCACGAGGCCGTACGGATCGACGGTGTACGTCCGCGCCTCCCGCTCCCCGCTGTGCCGGTAGCGCAACCTCAGCCGCCGGTCGGAGAAGACCGCGTCCTGGAGCACCGCGAGGTCGGCGGCCCGCTCCGGGCCGCTCTTCCAGCGGGTGGCGTCGACCAGGACCCGGCGGCTGGTCACCTCGGCGGCGGGGCGGTGCGGGGCCGGCAGCGCGGCCATGACCTTGCGCAGGGCCGAGGCGAGCGCCGTGTCCAGGCCGAGCGCGGCGTGCGCGCCCTGTGCGGCCAGCACGAACAGGGCCCGGGACTCGTCGGCGGTCAGCCCCGTGACGTCGGTGCGGAAGCCGGCCAGCAGACCGATGCCGCCGTGCCGGCCGCGCTCGGCGTAGACCGGGACACCGGCGGCGGACAGCGCCTCGACGTCCCGGTAGATGGTGCGCACCGACACCTCCAGCCGCTCGGCGAGTTCGGGCGCGGGCACCCGGCCCCGGGTCTGCAGGAGCAGCAGGATCGACAGCAGCCGGTCGGACTTCACCGCGCCAGGGTGCCGTCGGACGGGCGAGCGTGGCAAACCTGACGGCGGATGTCAGGTTTCGGCGGGAACGTGCTTCCGAGCCGCCCGGTGCGGCGGGCCCGGCGCTCAGGCGCCCGCGCCGCGACCGGGCACCCACGACCCCTGTGAAGGAAGGCCGCCATGACCGCCGATCCCCGCCCGCTGTACACCCGCGCCACCGCCCAGGCGGCCCGGGTCATCCAGGCCGTGCGCCCCGAGCAGCTGACCGCGCCCACCCCGTGCGCCGAGTACGACGTGCGCGCGCTGCTCGGCCACATCGTCGGCGGAACCCGCCGGATCGCCGCCGTCGGCGAGACCGGTGCGGGACAGGGCGGGCCGATGACCGCCCCCGAGGTGCCCGACGACCGCTGGGCCGAGGCCTACGACGAGGTCCGGGAGCGGGCGCTGAAGGCATGGGAGAGCGACGAGCGGATGGCGTCGTCGGTGACGGTGCCCTGGGGGGAGATCTCCGGGCGGGCCGCCCTGTCGGCGTACGTCATGGAGATCGTGACGCACACCTGGGACCTGTCCGAGGCGATCGGCCGGCCGCTCGCGCTCGACCCGGAACCGGCCGAGT
>NZ_JACBWZ010000795.1 GCF_013870595.1 Streptomyces sp. WELS2
TCACCAGACCCCACAACTCCTGCGCCGAACCCACCCCACCCGGATACCGCGCCCCCAACCCCACCACCACCACCGGATCACCCGACACCGGAACCGGAGCGGCCACGGGTGAGGCAGGGGCCTGGCGCCGGGCGCCGATCAGGAGGTTCCGCAGGTGGCCGGCCAGCGCGTCGGGGGTGGGGTAGTCGAAGGTCAGTGTCGCGGGCAGCCGTATCCCGGCCACCGCGGACAGGCGGTTGCGCAGTTCCACCGCGGTGAGCGAATCGAAGCCGAGTTCCTTGAAGGCCCGCTCGGCGCTGACGGCCGTGGTGTCGGTGTGGCCGAGGACCGCGGCCGTCTGGCCGGTGACCAGTTCCAGGACGCGGCTGTGCTGCTCGGTCTCGGGCAGGGCCGCCAGTTCCCGGCCCAGGTTCGGCCGGTCCGTGCGCCGGGCGGGCCTGGTGCGGGTGAGGCGGCTGAGCAGGGGTCGGGTGGATGCCGCGGACAGGTCGAGGTGTGCGGGGACCAGCGCGGGATCGGCGGCGCCCAGAGCCAGGTCGAACAGTGCCAGCGCCTGGTCCGTGGGCATCGGCAGCACGCCGGCGCGGGCGAGGCGCTTGCGGTCGGTGTCGGTGAGGTTTTCGGTCAGCCCGCTGGTCTCGGCCCATTGTCCCCAGGCCAGCGATACGCCCGGCAGACCCAGGGCACGCCGGTGCACGGCGAGGGCGTCCAGGAAGGCGTTCGCGGCGGCATAGTTCGCCTGGCCCGGGCCTCCCAGCACCCCGGCGGCGGAGGAGAAGAGCACGAACGCGCTCAGGCCGAGGTCCTTCGTCAGCTCGTGCAGGTGCCAGGCGGCGTCGGCCTTGGGCCGCAGCACCTGGTCGATCCGGCCGGGCGTGAGGGATTCCACGACGCCGTCGTCGAGCACGCCGGCCGCGTGCACGACCGCGGTCAGCGGATGCTCGGCCGGGATCGAGTCCAGTACGGCCGCCAGCGCGTCCCGGTCGGCCACGTCACAGGCCACCACCTCGGCGTCGAAGTCCACCTCCGTCGCGGTCCGGCCGAGCAGGAGCAGGTGCCGGATGCCGTGCCGGTCGCGCAGGTGCCGGGCGACGAGGCGGCCCAGTGTCCCGGTGCCTCCGGTGATCAGCACGGTGCCGTTCGGGTCGAGCGGGCCGGGTGCCGGTGCCGCTTCGGCCCGTACCAGGCGGGCGGCGTGGACGGCGCCGTCGCGGACGACGAGCTGCGGTTCGTCCCCCGAGACGAGGACGCGGTCGTCGGTGTCGACGAGCACGAACCGGTCGGGGTGTTCCGCCTGGGCCGCGCGGACCAGACCCCAGACGACGCTGGACGGCAGGTCGACGGGGTCCGGCCCGACCGCCCCGCGGGTCACGACGGCCAGCCGGCCGTCCCCGTCGCGCAGGAAGTCCTGGAGCACGCCCAGTGTCTCGGCGGCGACGGTGTGCGCGGCCGCCACGGGGTCTCCCGCCGGGGGTGTGACGTGGTGGACGGCCGGAGGTTCGCCGGTGCTCTCGACGGGCACCCAGTCGAGGCGGAAGAGCTGGTTGGTCCCGGCCACCGCCATGCCCGGCGGCCGGTGGCGCACGGTCAGCGCGTCGATCACCGCCAGCGGGCCGGACTCGTCGGCGAGCGCGACCCGGAAGGTGTCGGGGCCGGTGGGTGTGAGGCGGACCCGGGCCGTGGAGCCGGCTTCCCGCATCGACACCCCGGAGAAGGAGAACGGCAGACGGCCGGCCGCCAGCAGGGTCAGCGGCTGGAGTGCGGCGTCGAGCAGCGCGGGGTGGAGACCGAAGCGGTCGCGGGCGTCGGCGGGCAGCGCCACCTCGGCGTAGAGCTCGTCGCCCTGCCGCCGGATCTCGCGTACGCCCGCGAACACCGGCCCGTACTCGTAGCCCTGGGCGGCGAGGGTGTCGTAGAAGTCGGTCAGGTCGACGGGCTCACCGGCCGGCTGCCAGGGCTCGCCGGTGTCGTACGGGTGGGGGCGGCCGCCGGTGGCGAGCATGCCGGTGGCGTGCCGCAGCCAGGTGCCGCCCGTCCGGGAGTGGACGGTGACGGGGCGCCGGCCCGTCCCGTCCGGTGCGCCGACGACGACCTGGACCGGCACGGAACCGTCGTCCGGCAGGATCATGGGGGCTTCCAGCACCAGTTCGTCCAGGATGTCGCAGCCGGCCTGCCGTCCGGCGTGCAGGGCCAGTTCGAGGAACACGGTGCCGGGCAGCAGTACGGAGCCCAGGACGACGTGGTCGGCCAGCCATGGCCGGGTAGCCGTCGAGAGCCGCCCCGTGAGCAGGACGCTCTGGTCCCCGGCCAGTTCGACGACGGCCCCGAGCAGCGGGTGCCCGGCCGAGTCCAGTCCCGCCGCCGACACGTCGCCTTTCGCGGCGGTGGGGTTCAGCCAGTACCGGCGGTGCTGGAAGGCGTACGTCGGCAGCGGGACATGGTGCGGCTCGCCGGGGAAGACCGGCGTCCAGTCGACGGCCACGCCTTGCGTGTGCAGGCGCGCCAGGGCGAGGCGGAACTCCTGTCTGCCACTGCCGCGGCGCAGCGTGCCGGTCACCACGCCGTCCATCACCGGCACCAGTACCGGGTGCGGGCTGACCTCCACGAACACGCCGTGCCGGTCCTGCGTCAGGGCCTCGACGGCGAGGTCGAAGCGTACGGGTTCGCGGAGGTTGCGGTACCAGTAGCCGGCGTCGAAAGCGGAGGTGTCGATCTCCTCGCCGGTCACCGTGGAATAGAACGGGATCGTCGCCGGGCGCGGTGTGATGCCGACCAGGTCGCTCAGCAAC
>NZ_JACBWZ010000796.1 GCF_013870595.1 Streptomyces sp. WELS2
CCGGGCGGTGCCGTTACGACGGGCCGTACCGGGAGGCGGTGGTGCGCTCCCTCATCACCCTCCCCGCCCGGCGATCAGCGCCAGGACCTCGTGCTGGCCGGCGCCGGACATCAGGCTGCTGCTGACCTCCGCGGTGGCCGCGAGCCAGCGCTCCCGCAGCCGGGACTCCTCGTACAGCCGGGCGTTGTCGATGGCCACGCCCGCCGCCACGGCCAGCGCGGACACCAGCGACTCGTCGTCCTCGTCGAACCGCAGACCGCCGCGCTTCCCGGTGAGGTAGAGGTTGCCGAACACCCGGTCGCGGGCGCGGATGGGCACGCCGAGGAAGGTGTTCATCGGCGGGTGGTTCGGCGGGAAGCCGTACGACGCCGGGTGCTCGGAGAGCTTGTCGAGCCGCAACGGCTCCGGGTGCCGGATCAGTTCGCCGAGGATGCCGTGGCCTTCCGGGTAGGGGCCGATGCGGGCGATGTCCGCCGCGTCGACGCCGTAGGTGACGAACGCCGAGAGCCGTGTGCCGCCCGTGCCGATCACGCCGAGCGCCGCGTACTCGGCGTCGGCCAGGACCGCCGCCGCCTCCACGATGCCGCGCAGCACCTGCTCCAGGTCCAGCTCACGGCCGACGGAGACCACGGCCTCCAGCAGGGTGTGCACCTTGTTCTGGGTGCCGCGGGCGGCGTCCAGGCGAGCCTGCAACTCCTCCAGCAGTTCGTCCAGTCGCAGCTGGGGCAGCCGTACGGCGGGTACCGCACCGGTGCTCTCGGAGCCCTCCACCGCCGTTCCTCCCCGGATCCTCGCCCCGCGCGCGGCCGCCTCGTTCCGGATCACCGTAGCGGCCGGGGCGGGCGGGCGTGGCACGGGGTCGGGCGGCAGGCCGCCCGGCGGCGGTTTCCGGACACGCGGGCAGGGCCTATCGGCCCTACCCGTGACGGTCGCCCGGGTCCACGATGGCCTGGTGCCTCACGACGTCGACTTCCACACGCTCGGCAGAAAGGCCTGCCTGCGCCTGCTGGGCCGGGTGCCGGTCGGCCGGATCGTGTACACCAGGCGGGCGCTGCCGGCCGTGCTGCCGGTCAACTTCCGTCTGGACGCGGACTCCTCCGTCGTGCTGCGGACGTCGGCGGGCTCGGACCTGGTGCGCGCGGTCGACGGTGCCGTGGTCGCCTTCGAGGCCGACGAGTTCGACGCGGCGGCCCGCAGCGGCTGGAGTGTGGTCGTCACCGGCCGGGCCGCCCTGGTGACGGACCCGGCCGAGCGGGCGCGCCTCGCACGGTGCGGCCCGAAATCGTGGATGCCCCTGCCGGACGGGGTGTTCGTACGCATCGCGCCGGACCTGGTCACCGGCCGCCGGCTGTCGGCGATGTGACCGGCCGCGCGCCTTCGGGGGCCGCGGGCCGCCGGCTCATGACCGGTGGCCGCCGGCACGCGGGCGGCTGCGGACCTGGGTGGCGATGACGGCCGCCTGGACCCGGCGTTCGACGCCCAGCTTGGCGAGCAGGCGCGAGATGTGGTTCTTCACCGTCTTCTCGGCCAGGAACAGCCGCCGGCCGATCTGCCGGTTGGTGAGCCCCTCCCCGATGAGGGCCAGGATCTCCCGCTCCCGCTCAGTCAGCCCGGGCAGGGCGTCCGGCTCGGCCTCCTCCTCGCGCCCGTCCCGCAGTCTGCTCAGGAGCCGGGTGGTGGCGCTGGGGTCCAGCAGCGACTGCCCGCCGGCCACCGTGCGCACGGCGGAGACCAGGTCCGAACCCCGGATCTGCTTGAGGACGTACCCGGACGCACCCGCCATGATCGAGTCCAGCAGCGCCTCCTCGTCGTCGAACGAGGTCAGCATCAGGCAGGCCAGCTCCGGCAGGAGCGAGCGCAGCTCCCGGCAGACGGTCACCCCGTCGCCGTCCGGCAGCCGGACGTCGAGGACGGCCACGTCGGGGCGCAGGGCGGGGACGCGCGCCAGGGCCTGTGCGGCGGTGGACGCCTCGCCGGCCACCGTGATGTCCGGCTCGTCGTCCAGCAGGTCGCGCACCCCGCGCCGGACCACCTCGTGGTCGTCGAGGAGGAAGACCCGGATCGGGTCGCCGGGTCCGGTCTGCGCGCGTTCCGCCATGGTGACTCCCTGTCACATACTCGGTTCTCCTCGCCGATCCTGGTCCCTTCCGGGACCGGCGAACAGGGCCGTCCGGCCCTTTCGGCGCGGGTCCCGCTCACCGGCACGGACCGCTTCCTCCCGGTCCGCTCCTCCGAGGACCGGATCATGACCTGTTTCCTGGAGTACCCGGACGACTTCGACGCCTACACGGTGGTGGTGCGCGACCTGATCCACACCCGGGACCCGGCGAGCGGCGACTGGTCCCTGAACGCCCACAGTTACCGCAAGCCGCGGCTCTCCCACGCCTGGGTGCTGGAGCAGTTCCCGGCGCCGGGCTGCGGGTGGCGCACGAGCGCGGCGGGCCGGGGGGGCATGCGGACGGTGGTCCTCAGGCGGGCGTCGTGACCGCGCCCAGGAGGTCGCTCTGGTAATGGACGGTGCCGTCCCGGAGGACCAGCGGGGTGCGCGGGAGACTGCCGAAGTCGGTGAAGGGATCGCCGTCGACGACGGTCAGGTCCGCGGTCTTTCCCGGCTCGACGGTGCCCAGGTCGTTCTCGACGCCGAACAGCCGTGCGGGGACGGCGGTGGCGCACAGCAGGGCCTGGGCCGGGGTGAAGCCGTGGGCGTGCAGGGCGCGCAGGGCCAGGTCAGGGTGGCGTCCCCTCCTGGGGCGGTCGGGACGTGACGGTCATCGAATCCTCCGGTCG
>NZ_JACBWZ010000797.1 GCF_013870595.1 Streptomyces sp. WELS2
TCGGCCACCGCCCTGTTCGCCTACTGCGAGCCCGCGCTGCGCCGGATCACCCTGGCCGGCGCCGGGCACAGCCCGCCGCTGCTGACCGGCGAGCGGCGCACCGAGTTCGCCGAGACCTCCGTCTCCGCGCCGCTCGGCATGCTCGCCTGCTGGGAGGCGCCCAGCGCCGAGGTGCAGACGGAGCCCGGGGAGACGGTCCTGCTCTACACCGACGGGCTGCTGCACCGTACCGGCGACCCGATGGACCGCGCCTTCGCCCGGCTGCACGCGGCCGCCGCGAGCGTCCCGCGCGCGCTGCGGCACGACCCGGGGGCGGTCGCCGACCACGTCCTGCGCACGGTCCTGCCGGACGGCCTGGACACGGCCGACAGCGACGAGGACGTGGTCCTGCTGGCGGCCCGCTTCGACTGACCGTCCCGGCGACGGTTCCGGCCGAGCGGTATGACCGGGCATAACAGGTCATCCGGCCCCACCCCCTCCCGGTACGACCGTACGATGATGGAGGCCCCGCTCGGCCACAAGCAGGAGCGCACGGCCCCGGGGGAGATCACTGGCGTATCGAGGAGGATCACGTGTCCGACGAGCTCAACCCGGCTGTGCCCGACTCCGCTACCGCGGAGGGCCCGGAGACCGAGCCCGAGGAGCCGGTCAAGCAGCGGAAGAACGGCCTGTACCCGGGCGTCTCCGACGAGCTGGCCGAAAACATGAAGTCCGGCTGGGCCGACACGGAGCTGCGTGACCTGGAGCCCATCGAGCAGGCCGCGCACACCGCGCGCCGCCGCGCCGCACTCTCCGCCCGCTTCCCGGGCGAGCGCCTGGTCATCCCGGCGGGCAACCTCAAGACCCGCTCGAACGACACCGAGTACCCCTTCCGCGCCTCCGTCGAGTACGCGTACCTCACCGGCAACCAGACCGAGGACGGGGTCCTGGTCCTGGAGCCCAAGGGCGACGGCCACGAGGCGACGATCTACCTCCTGCCCCGCTCGAACCGGGAGAACGGCGAGTTCTGGCTCTCCGGCCAGGGCGAGCTGTGGGTCGGCCGCCGGCACTCCCTCGCCGAGTCCGAGGCGCTCTACGGCATCCCCGCCGCCGATGTGCGCGAGCTGGCCGACAAGCTCCGCGAGGCCACCGGCCCGGTCCGCGTGGTGCGCGGTCACGACGCCGGCATCGAGGCGGCCCTGACCGACAAGGTCACCGCCGAGCGCGACGAGGAGCTGCGCGTCTTCCTCTCCGAGATGCGCCTGGTCAAGGATGAGTTCGAGATCGGCGAGCTGCAGAAGGCCGTCGACTCCACCGTGCGCGGCTTCGAGGACGTCGTGAAGGTCCTCGACAAGGCCGAGGCGACCTCCGAGCGCTACATCGAGGGCACCTTCTTCCTCCGCGCGCGCGTGGAGGGCAACGACGTCGGCTACGGCTCCATCTGCGCCGCCGGCCCGCACGCCTGCACCCTGCACTGGGTCCGCAACGACGGCCCGGTCCGCTCCGGCGACCTGCTGCTGCTGGACGCCGGTGTGGAGACGCACACCCTGTACACCGCCGACGTCACGCGCACGCTGCCGGTCGACGGCACCTACAGCGAGATCCAGAAGAAGATCTACGACGCCGTGTACGACGCCCAGGAGGCCGGGATCGCGGCCGTCAAGCCGGGCGCCAAGTACCGCGACTTCCACGACGCGGCCCAGCGCGTGCTGGCCGAGCGGCTCGTCGAGTGGGGCCTGGTCGAGGGCCCGGTCGAGCGCGTCCTGGAGCTGGGCCTCCAGCGCCGCTGGACCCTGCACGGCACCGGGCACATGCTCGGCATGGACGTCCACGACTGCGCCGCCGCGCGGACCGAGACCTACGTGGACGGCACGCTGGAGCCGGGCATGGTGCTCACCGTCGAGCCGGGCCTTTACTTCCAGGCCGACGACCTGACCGTGCCCGAGGAGTACCGGGGCATCGGCGTGCGGATCGAGGACGACATCCTCGTCACGCGGGACGGCAACCGGAACCTCTCCGCGGGGCTGCCGCGCCGCTCCGACGAGGTCGAGGCGTGGATGGCCACGCTGAAGGGCTGATCCCCTGACGAAGGACCCCTCGCGCTCACGCGGTGAGCAGCGAGGGGTCCTTCGTCCATTTGAGGATCTTGTCGAAGCTGACCACCGTTCCGCCCCGGCCGGGCTTCGCCCCGATGCGCACGTGGTCGGTCAGCTCCTGGATCAGGCACAGGCCGCGCCCGTGCTCGGCGTCCGCGCGGGCCGGCCGGAAGTCCTGGGCGGGGGGCAGACCGGGCCCGGAATCGGCCACCTCGATACGGCACTTCTCGCCGTCGAGGTACGCCGTCACCCGGTAGGCCTGCGAGGCGCCGGGCGCGGCGTCACCGCCGTGCTCGACCGCGTTCGCGCAGGCCTCGGTGAGGGCCACCGACAGGTCGTAGGAGATGTCCGGGTCGACGCCCGCCGTCTCCATCGTGCCGATCAGCAGCCGTCGCGCGAGCGGCACGCTCGCGGCCTCGCGCCGCAGATGGAGTGACCACCAGATGCTCATGCTCAGCCTCCTGGCCGCGGCTCGACATACCGTTACGTATTGCCGCGCGTGGGCGACCGTAAGCACTCCGTCGGCATGACCGGGCCCATATGGCCGATGCGCGGCGGCGGGAATCGGTGTATGGGCCGTTCGAACCGGTGATCGGGGACGGCTCGGCCGACCTGCCGTGGGCAGTGGGCGGGGGCAGTGGGATGATGAGCCCGCCATGACTGCCCCCCACCCGCGCACGGCGCGTCCCGGAGCCGGGCTCCGGATCC
>NZ_JACBWZ010000798.1 GCF_013870595.1 Streptomyces sp. WELS2
TCGGCGAGGACCGCGATGAGCTGGCGCAGGCTGCGGACCCCGAGCACGGACACGCCGGGCACCAGTGCGGCCTCGGCGGCGGCGCACTCGGGCACGACCACCTGCTCGTACCCCGCGTCGGCTGCCGCGAGGACGGCCGGCAGGATGCCCCGTACCGGTCGCACCCGGCCGTCCAGTCCCAGCTCTCCGACCATGACGATGTCGGCGAGGACACGGGGATCGATCCGTTCGGCGGCGCCGAGCACCGCGCAGGCGACGGCCAGGTCGAAGCCCGAGCCCGCCTTGGGGACCGACGCCGGGCTGAGTCCGACGGTGAGCTTCTTCTGCGGCCACTCGGCGCCCGAGTTCACCACCGCGGCCCGTACCCGGTCGCGGCTCTCCGTCAGGCTCTTGTCCGGGAGGCCGACCAGGGTGAAGGCCGCCACTCCGGGTTCCAGGTCGGCCTGGACCTCGACGACCACGCCCTCGACGCCCACCAGGGCGACGGAGCAGGTGCGGGCGAACGCCATTCAGGCCACCCCCCGCGCGTGCTCGACCGAGGGGGCGCCCCGGCGGGGCAGGAGGACGCCGACGAGGTCGATGCGGACGCCGCCCGGCGGGGCTCCCCCGTGGGCCTGGATCCAGCGTTCGGCGAGGGCCCGCAGCCTGGCCGCCTTCTCGGGGGTCACCGCGGCCATCGGATGCTCGTACGCACCGCCCCTGCGGGTCTTCACCTCGCAGACGACGAGCGCGTCCCCGTCCCGCGCCACGATGTCGATCTCGCCGGACCGTCCCCCGCGCCAGTTGCGCTCCAGGATCGTCATGCCGGCCTCGGCGAGCCGCCGGGCGGCCAGGTCCTCGCCGTATTTGCCGATTGCCTCTCGTGCGTTCATGTCGGCACCTCCTCGGCGCCAACCGTCACGCTTTCCGGCCCCCACTGTTGATCTTGGGGGACTACTCGGCGGTTGTGGAAAACTCCGTCACCCGAACGGGTGGCGGCACAGGAAACCGCAGGTCATCAGCCGCCCGGCAGCTCCAGGTCGCTCTTGTTCAGCTCCTCGATGTTCACGTCCTTGAACGTCAGGACGCGCACCTGCTTGACGAAGCGAGCCGGGCGATACATGTCCCAGACCCAGGCGTCGGCCATGGTGACCTCGAAGAACACCTCGCCCTGAACCGAGTGCACCTGCATCTCGTAGTCATTGGTGAGATAGAAACGCCGCTCGGTCTCGATCACGTATTTGAACAGACCGACGACATCTCGGTACTCCCGGTAGAGCTTCAGCTCCATCTCGGTCTCGTACTTTTCGAGGTCCTCGGCGCTCATGGCATGTTCCCCTTCAGCCGTGCGATCCCACCATTGTGCGCCAGTCCGAGGATCCCTCAGACGATTTCCGTGTCGAGGGTCACGGGCCTGGCGGGGGGACCTTCGACGAGCAGCGTGCGCAGCAGCTCGGCGAGTCTGGTCGGGTACACCGTCTCATGCGCCCGGGTCAGTTCCCCACACGTCCACCAGCGCGCTCCGGCGACGCTGCGCCGCTCCAGCTCCGTCAGCCCCGTCGCCGCGGTCGCCGTCTGGCTGGTGCGGGCCAGGTAGTACCACTCGTCCTGGTCCCAGCGGCGGCCCGCGAACGGGAACGAGCAGCGCCGCCGCCAGAGCACGGGGCCCAGCTCGACATCGGTGATGCCGGTCTCCTCCGCGAGTTCCCGCAGCGCGGCCTCCTCGCGCGTCTCGGTGCCCTCCAGTCCCCCGCCGGGCGTGAACCACCAGTCGTCGTCCGGGTCGTCCGGCTCGTGCCCGTGCAGGAGCAGGATGCGGTCCCGGGGGTCGAGCAGCACCACCCGGGCCACCTTGCGCACGGCGCCCGCGCCGCCCTCGTACGGCTCCCCCGCCGGCCGCGTCGTGTCAGCGGGCACCGGCCGTCTCCGCACGGGTCGTGGCGGTACGGGAACGGCCGAGGCGGGCCGCGACCGGGCCGTAGGCGCCGCCGGCGAACACCAGGACCGCGCCGGCCACGATCAGCACCTCGATCGTGCGCAGCGGGCCCGGCTCGGAGAGGGCGCCCAGCGTCTCGAAACCGGTGGGGCGCTCGAGCATGCCCTTCCAGGGCCAGACGACGGCGTCCACGCGGGCCGAGACCGCGTCGCGGGAGACGGTGCCGCGCGCCGCGTCGGTGAGGTGGGCGGTGGAGTCCAGGGACCCCTGGCGTTCGTCGCCGAGGAGGAAGAGCCGGCCCTCGGGGACGGTCACCGTGCCGAAGCCCTTGAGCTCGGCCACGCTGCCCTTGGGCAGATAGGGCTCGTCGATCGGCTTGCCGTCGACGGTCAGCTTGCCGTCGGTGCAGCAGGAGACGGTGTCCCCGCCCACGGCGACGACCCGCTTGACCACCTTGGAATGGGCGATCCAGTTCTCGTCCTCGAAGACGACCACGTCACCGCGTCGCACCTCGTCACCGTCGATCCGCTGGGCCAGCACCCGGTCGCCGATGGCGATGGTGGGCGACATGGAGCCGGTCGGGACGGTGTACGGCCGGTAGACCAGGGCCGCCCACGCGAAGCCGCCGAGGAACATCACCAGCCCCAGCGCCATCACCAGTCCGGACAGCCGCTGCCCGAGCCGGCCGCCGCCGGTCCGTGCCGTGCCGGTGCCGCCGCCCGACGGGACCGTACGCGTCATGCTCTCGCCACCCATGGACCCGCACCCTACCCGGCGGTACCGAGCGGGGGCAGCCCCTCCTCCGCGACCGGGACCACCACGGCCGGAACCGGCCGAAGAAGGCCACGGCCACGCCG
>NZ_JACBWZ010000799.1 GCF_013870595.1 Streptomyces sp. WELS2
GCCCTGGTCGCCGGGGCGGTCGCGGTGACCGGGGTGGTCTGCCGCCGGGGCCGCAGCGAGCGCCGTCTCGACCGGCGTCTGGACCGGCACCTCGTCCGCCGCCTGAAGCTCGGCGCGCTCGCCCTGCTCCTGCTCGCCCTGCTGTACGCCGGGTGGTCCCGGCCCGGCTGGCAGTCCACCGGACGGCTGCCGGGCGTACCGGCCTTCGGGTTCCTCATGCTGGCCCAGGGCCTCGTCATCGTCACCCTCGCGGTCGTGGCCCGGGTCCTGTACCGGCGCCGGCCCGACCCGCGCACCGGGATGCGGGGCCTCGGCGGGCCCGCCGTCGCACTGCTCGCCTGCGCGCTGGGCGGAGTGATCTCCGGCGGGGTCGCCCAGCGCGTCGCCGACTGGCTGGACGGCACCCGTGCCCTCCTCGCCGGCCCGCCCGCCCTGCTGACCTGGCAGGCCTCCGTCATCCCGCCGCTCATCGCGGTGCTGCTGCTCCTGGCCGCCGCCCTCGCGGTGCGCACCGCCCGACTCGCCCGCGCCGAACGCGCCCGAGTGCGCGGCGAGCCCCCCGGCGAACCCGAGGACCCGCCCCGCACCCGCGCCATCGCGCACGCCCGTGCCATGGCCGCGCTGACCGACAGCGTCCCCCTCGTCGTCGCCGTCCTCACCGCCACCACCCTGCTGCTGGGCGCGGTGGCGCTGGCCGGTGCCGCGGCCACCGGGAAGACACCCGACGGGGCGGCCCACCGCACCCCGCACCTCGTCCAGGCCGTGGCCGAGACCTCCCAGGCGCTGGGCTCCTGGCTGGTCGGCCTCGGCTTCGTGCTCTTCGTGACCTGGGGCAGGCGCGCCTACAAGGACGCCTCGGCCCGGCGCACCATCGGCATCCTCTGGGACGTCGGCACGTTCTGGCCGCGCGCCGCCCACCCCTTCGCCCCGCCCTGCTACGCCGAGCGCGCCGTGCCGGACCTGACCTGGCGGATGGTCACCTGGACCCGGCGCACCGGCGGCCGGCTGGTGCTGTCCGGGCACTCCCAGGGCAGCGTCCTCGCCGCCGCGGCGGCCTGGCAGCTCCCGCCGTCGGTCCGCACCAGGGTCGCCCTGCTGACTTACGGCTCCCCGCTGGAGCGCCTGTACGGCCGCTGGTTCCCGGCCCACTTCGGCCCGCCGGCCCTCGCCGCGCTGCACCGGGACATCGCCTGCTGGCGCAACCTCCACCGCCGTACCGACCCCATCGGCGGCCCGGTCCGCATCCCCGCCGGCACCGCCCCCGAGGTCGACCACGAGCCGCTGCCGGATCCCCGCGCCTACGGCCGCACCCTCGACCACCCGCTCCCGGCCCCGATCCTCGGCCACTCCGACTATCCGTCGGACCCCGCCTTCGTCCGCGAACGAGCGCGGCTCCTGACCCGCCTCCTCCCCGGCCTCCCGGCCCAGCGCCCGGACCCGGTGCGCCCGGACCCTTCCTGACCGTCCTTACTAATCAAGTTTGATCACTGGTGCGGACAGGTGTACGCTCCGTGCGTCTCGACTAGTCAAACTTGATTAGTTGGCGTTCCGTCACCGCCGAAGGAGCCCGCATGACCTTCCTGCCCGACACCGGATACACCCCGACCGCCGAGGACCGGGCGAGCCTGGACGCCTGGTTCGCGGAGTACGACGCGGCGAGCGGCCGGCGCGACGTCCGGCGCATGGCGGACATGGCGGTGTTCCCGCTCAACCTCGTCAGCGACGACTCCGCGGGCGACGGCCGCTCCGCCCAGTGGGACCGGGACCGGTTCGTCGCCACCATGACCCAGGTGATGGGCGACGGGGACCAGGACATCACCTTCGAGTCCACCCGGACCCCGGTGTTCCTGTCCTCCTCGATGGCCGTCGTCTTCACGGACTCGACCATGACCGCCGACGGCCACTCCCAGCGCCTGCGGTACGCCGACATCCTGCTCAAGCGGGACGGGAGGTGGGCCTTCCAGACCATGATCCAGTCCGGCTGGGGGGACAACCTGTAACCCTCCGGGGGGCGACCGGTGCGGCCGCTCACGGCAGTTCGGGCAGATCCTCCGCGTACAGCAGGGTCAGGTCGTCGGTGGTCGGGTCGGGGAGCTGCGCCACCCGGCTCGCGTGCCGCTCCACCATCGCCTCGAACGTCTGCCGGGCGGTACGGCCGTTGCCGAACGCCGGGCCCTTCGGGATCGCCGCGAAGTACGTCAGCAGCGCCTCGGACGCGCCCGGCGCCAGCCGGTACTCGTGCTCGTCCGCCTGCTGCCGCACGATCCGCAGCAGTTCCTCGGGGCCGTAGTCGCCGAAGGTGATGGTGCGGGAGAAGCGGGAGGCCACACCCGGGTTGACGGAGAGGAAGCGCTCCATCTCCGCGGTGTACCCGGCGACGATCACCACCACCTCCTCCCGGTGGTCCTCCATCAGCTTCACCAGGGTGTCGATGGCCTCCTTGCCGAAGTCCCGCCCGGCGTCCTCCGGGGACAGCGCGTACGCCTCGTCGATGAACAGCACACCGCCACGCGCCCGTTCGAAGGCCTCCTGGGTGCGGATCGCCGTGGATCCGATGTGCTCGCCGACCAGGTCGACCCGGGACACCTCCACCAGGTGGCCCTTCTCCAGCACGCCCAGCGAGGCGAGGATCTCGCCGTACAGCCGGGCGACCGTCGTCTTGCCGGTGCCGGGGGAGCCGGTGAAGACCAGGTGCCGCTTGACCGAGGCCGCCTTCAGCCCCGCCCGCTGCCGGCGCCGGCCCACCTCGATCATGTCGGTCAGCGCCCG
>NZ_JACBWZ010000008.1 GCF_013870595.1 Streptomyces sp. WELS2
CACACACGTCGACCGGTACGCGGCGGCCGCTCTGACGGGCACGGATCCGGTGGCCGCCGAGAGCGCCCTGGAGCACCTGGCGGCCGCGCACCTGCTCACCGAAACGGCGCCCGGCCGGTGGGCGATGCACGACCTGGTGCGGCTCTACGCCCGCACCCTGGACGCCCACCCCGACACCCTCAAGCGCGTTCTCGACCACTACGTCGCCACGGCCATCGGGGCCGTGGCGGCGGCCGAACCCGGCTCGGAGGACTGTTTCCCGCTCCCGTCCGACTTTCTCGCGCCCGCTGCGGTGCGAAGGTTCGACGACCGCTCCGCCGCCGTGGCCTGGTTCGCCGCCGAGCGCGACAACCTCACCCAAGCGGTCGCCGCGGCCAACGCCGCCCGACTGCACGACAGGACCTGGCGCATCGTCATGACGATGTGGCCGCTGATCGTGTGGCGCGTGCGCGACGGCTGGGTCCCGCTCCTGCAGACCGCCCTCGCGGCCACGCGCGCCGCCGCCGACGAGCACGGCGAGGCCCGGCTGCTCAACGTCCTCGGCTGGGTTCTGACCGAGGAGGACCGCACCCCGGAAGCACTCGTCCACCTGGAGGCCGCGTCCACGCTCGCCGCCCGCGCCGGCGACGCGTTCGCCGAGGCCAACGCCCTGATCGTGCTGGCCATGGCCCAAGCTTCCCTGGGCGGCCTCGAAGAAGCCGCCCACAGCTGCGAACGCGCGGCCGACCTGGCCCGCCGGATCGGCGACCGCAGGATGGAACGCCTCGCCACACAACACCTCGCCCGCCACCAAGCCGACGCCGGACACTGGCACCAAGCCCTCGCCACCGCGACCCACGTCCTGGCCTTCGAGGACCGACCCGGGACAACCGACATCCCCCACATCCTGCTGCTCGTCATCAAGGGAGAAGCACTGCTCGGACTCGGGAAACAGGCCGAGGGCATCACCCAGCTCGACCTCGCCGCCCGGGAAGCCGAAGCGGCCGGCTACGACGACGGTGTGCTACGGGCACTCACCGCCCTCCTGCGGGCATCGGCGAACCCGGAAGTCCAGGCACGGTACGACGCGGCACTCACACGACTCACCACACGCACCTGAGCCCTGAAGACTGCCGGTCGTCGGCACCCACCGCGTCGATGGCGTCGTCGTCGGCGCGCCCGTCCTGCTCGAAAGGTCCGAACTCGTGAGGTGCGGGGGCGTGGCAGTCGAATCCCGGAACTGTTCGGGTGCCCGGCCGGCAGCTGCCGCACCACGCGCTCGCGTCACCCTCGCCGGGCCCCGGCGCCGTCACCGAAGCGGAGCACAACGGCCATACCCGAGCCCCCCTCCGGTCCGCCCGGACGGCCGCTCGAAGCCGTCGGCGGCGACTCGACGCCGCCGGAACCCCGCCGACTCCGGCCGGCGCCCGCCCCGGGAGCTTCACGAACCCATGCCGGCGCGCCGGCCTCGACACCCGGGGCGACCGGCGGAAATGACGGACAGCACTTCTGCTGGTGGAACTTCCTGGCCCGCGCACGCTGACCTGCGGTTGGCTGCAAACCCACCGCACAGCACGTTTCCGGCACCCGCCGGACGAAAGAGAGGCCGTCGATGAGAGTGCGATCCGGCATTGTGGCAATCCTGGCCGCCGTAAGCGCAAGCGTGGCCCTGGCGCCGTCGGCACAGGCCGCCGAACCCGTCCTCGACCGCGCCAATGTCGTGGTGAACGAGCAGACCGGGCGCTGCCTCGACTCGGACACCGACGGGAACGTCTACACCAAGGAGTGCCGCTCCGACAATCCCTACCAGCAGTGGGTGCCGTCGGATCGAAGTGGGTCGACGCGCGTGCGACTCCGCAACGTGCAGACGGGCCTGTGTCTGACGGCCGTCAACAGCACCTCGGTACGCACGATGGTATGCGCCTCGAACGGTTACTACCCCATGGAATGGGGACTGGTCGACAAGTCGGGCATGCAGGTCCTGGAGAACGGCAACTCCCCGACGATCCCGGTGGTCTTGGACTCGGACAAGGACGGCAAGGTCTATCTGCGGCCCGCCACCGAGCACAACCGCTACCAGAGCTGGCTCTTCTACCTGGCCTGATACCTCACCGTCCTCATCGCGGCGGCCCGGGAACGGCCCGGCCGCACACCACCCCGGAAAGGTCACTCATGAGAGCACGACTGGCCACGGCCGGCATCCTGGCAGCTCTGACGGTCGGTGTGTTCGCGGCTCCCGCGAGCGCCACGACCGACCCGAGGGACGGGTATCCGCAGAGCATCCGCAACGAACAGACCGGCCGCTGCCTGGACTCGGACTCGCAGGGCAAGGTCTACACGAAGCCCTGCACCAGCAACAATCCCTACCAGCAGTGGAACCCCACCAGCGTCAACCGCGTCAACCTCTGGACGTTCCGGAACGTGGCCACCGGGTTGTGCGTCACCCGCGTCAGCGACACGACGGTCCGTGCCATGATCTGCGCCGGCTCGGAGTACGCCCCCCAAACCTGGGATTTCAACACCGCCGCCCGTACCAACGCACTCCTCAACGTCTCCCTCGCCCTGGACTCGGACAGCGACGGGAACGTGTACCTGAGGCCCCAGACCCAGAACAACCGCTACCAGAGCTGGCTCTTCGGCTACATTCCCGCGACACCGGCCCGTTCGTAGCCGGGCGGGAAACGGGTCCACTCGACGACGGCCCTTCACAATGAGCCGCCTTGCCCTGACCACCCATCGATCCGGGCTAGTCGGGCTGGCGCGACGTGGCGCGAACCAGACCGCACCAGCCCTGGCACCAAAGCAGGCTCCTGGCTTGGGGAGGAGAAGGCGGTTGAGTACGAGGTACGGATCCACCGGCACCTCGGTGCTTCTTCACCTTCTCGGCCGGGCTGTCGGCCCGTCGGCCCGGCTCGACCTTGCCGCGGCCGCTCCGAGTCCTCAGGATCGGCCACCGCTCCGGCTTCCTGATCGACTCGGGGTGGGGCCGGGGCGTGCCGGGGCAGGCGGCGGCCGGTCAGGAAGTGAGGCGCTCAGAGGATGGGGACGCGAGTCGAGGGCGGGGTGGGGCGGCGGGGGTGTGATGGCCGGTAGGGCGGAGGGGCCACCAAAGGGCGCGGCCCAGGAGGGTGGCCAGGGCCGGGACCAGGGCGAGCGAGAGGACGACTGCGGAGAGGAGGATGCCGAGCGTCAGCGCGAAGGCGATCTGTGCGCTGCCGGGGGTGGTGGCCAGGGTGGCGAAGGAACCGGCCAGGACCAGGCCGGCGGTGGCGACGGCGGGCGTGGTGTGGCGGACGGCACGGGCAACAGCGGCGCGGGCCGGGCCGGGCCGGTGCATCTCCTCGCGGATCCGGTCGGTGATGAGGATGTTGTAGTCGGTGCCCAGCGCGACGACGAACAGGAACAGCACCAGCGGGAGGGTGAAGCTGACACCGGGCTCGTCCAGCACGTGCTGGAACAGCAGGGTGGCGGCGCCGAGGGTCGCGGCGAAGCCGAGCCCGACGGAGAGCATCAGGACCACCGGGGCGAGCAGGCTGCGCAGGAGCAGCAGCAGGATCAGGGCGATCAGGGCGGCGGCGACCGGGAAAACGACCGCCAGGTCGTGGTCCACGGCGACGGAGATGTCGGCGAAGATCGCCGCCGTACCGCCGACGTGGGCACTCGTCCCGGCGGGCGTGTGGGCGGCGACGGCGGCGCGGACCGGGCCGGAGGCCAGGTCGCGGGCCCGTGCGCTCTGCGGGTCGGCGGTGAGGAAGAGGTCGATCCGGGCGGCGCGGCGGTTCTCGTTCAGGACGGTGCCGCTGACCTGGCCGACGCCCTCGGTCTTGGCGAGGGCGCGGGAGAGGCCGTCGAGCCGGGCGGGGTCGAGGGTGCCGCCGTCCGTGGCGGTGACGTAGACGGTGGTCGGGTCGGACACGCCGGCCGGCAGGGCGCGCGCGATCTCCTTGGCGGTGGCTGCGGCCGCGGTCCCGGAGTCGCCGCCCTGGCCGTAGTCCATCCGTATCCCGGTCGTCCCGGCGGCGAGAGCGCCGAGCAGCGCGACCGAGCCGAGCAGGAGGACCATCGGACGACGGGCGACGAAGGCGCCGTAGCGGGCGGCCGCGCCCGCCCGCGGCTCCCGGTCCAGGCTGCGGGAGGGCCAGAACATCTTGCGACCGCAGGCGGCGAGCAGCGCCGGCATCAGGGTGAGACTGCCCAGCAGCATGACCAGGACGGCGACGGCGATCGCCGGGCCGAGCGAGCGGAACTGCCCGAAGCTCGCCACGCCCAGGGTGGCGAAGGCGGCCACGATGGTCAGCGCGGCCGAAGTGATCGCGGTGCCGACCCGGCCGGACACCTCGGCGGCCGTCTCGCGGGCGGGCCGGCCGGGCCGGGCGCGCAGTTGCTCGCGGAACCGGAAGAGCAGGAACAGCAGGTAGTCGACGCCGATGCCGAGCAGCACCACGGAGATCAGGCTCGGGGTGGAGACGTCCAGTCGCAGGCCGGTGAGCGCCGCGGCGCCGGCCACGGCTCCGGCGGCCACGCTGCCGATCACGGTGACGGCGAGCAGTGGCAGCACGGCCGCGAGCACGCTGCGGAACACCAGCACGTTGAGCAGGACGATCAGCACGGTGACCAGGCTGCTGCCGATCAGTGCGGCGACCCGGTTGTCGTCCGCGCTGTCGGCGGCTTCGGCCAGTGCGCCGGTGAACCCGGTGCGCATCCCGGCGGCGTCGAACTTCGCGCGGGCGGACTCCCGGAAGGCCCGGTAGACCTCCTGGACGCCCTCGTCCACGGCGCTGCCGGTGAGTTCGACGGAGAGCAACTCGAAGCTCCGGTCGGGTGCCGTCATCGCCGGGGCGATCCGGGGGGTCTGCGAGCGGTCGGGCTTGAGGAACGCCGGCTCGTCCTCCTCCCTCGGCATGGTGACCCGGCGCTTGCCAAGCTCCGCCGCCTCGGTCTCGATCCGCCGCTGGTCGCCGTCGGTGAGCGCCTTGCCGTCGCTCCGGGCGACCAGCACCGTGATCGTGGTGGCGTCGGGCTTCACCCCGAACTCCTCCTCGGCGATCCGCAGGGCGGCGGCCGAGTCGTAGCTCTTCGGCAGGAAGTCACCGGTCTGGGACTGGGTGACCCGGCCGAGCAGCATCGGGCCCAGCGCGCCCAGCGCCAGTCCCAGCACCGCCCAGAGGGCGATGACCTTCCAGGCGTGTCTGGTGGAGAATCCGGTCAGTGCGCGGATCACGGTGCCCTCCGGCTGATGGACGCGAACGTCGGCCTTGTCGCCGGGGGTTCCCGGCAGGCTTACAGACCATCAGGCGAAGGGGGCGCCGGGCGTCCGGACAGTGGACGATCAGGGACCGGGCCCCCGGTCCCCCGGCGGGCCGGAACCGGGACCGTGCTCCTGGTCCGCCCGGCCGCCCTCGGCCGGAGGGACCATCCGGGGCCGGGCGGGCCGATGCCAGAATGAGGCATCAACGCCGGCCGACCGGGAGGACGAGTATGGACGGGCGTCAACACCCCGGCGCGGCCGTGGACAAGGTCCCGCAGAACCGCGCGGACGGCCTGCCGTGGGCCCGGTCGGACGCGCTGATGGCCGTCGGAACCGGCTCACTGGACCTGCTCGCCCACCTGCTCGTCAGCGAGGTGACGGATACCCGTGGCGTCGGCGTGCCGGGCTTCGTCCTGCTCGTGCTGTCGGGCGTGCCGCTGCTCGCCCGGCGCCGCCACCCGGTGCGGGCGCTCGCCGCCGTCCTGGTGCTCCAGTCCGCGATCGACCTGTCGACCCCGATGGGCACCCACTTCGGCATCGTCCTGACGGTGGCGGTGTACTCGGTCGCCCGGAACCGCGCCTGGCCGGTCACCGCAGGCGCCGCCGCGGCTACGGCGCTGGTCACGATGCTGAGCCAGAGCGACTTCCCGGTGCCTTCCGCGGAGGCGGGCATCGCGGCCGTCGCTTCCACCGCGTTCGTGGCCGGCAGCGGCCTCACGGTCGCCCGCTGGCAGCGCCAGGTGGACACCAACCGCCGGCTGCTGGCCGACCGCGCGGTGGCCGAGGAGCGCCGCCGCATCGCCCGCGAGTTGCACGACATCGTGGCCCACCACATCACCACCATGCAGCTGATGGCCGGTGGCGCCCGCGCCAACCTCGCCCACCCGGACGTGGTGCGAGAGGCCCTGGTCACCCTGGAATCCTCCGGACGGCTGGCCCTGCGCGAGATGCGCCAGCTGCTGGACGTCCTGCGGACCGGTGACGAACCGGACGCCGCCCCGGCCTCGCCCCAGCCCGGGGCCGACGACCTCGGCCGGCTGGTGGACGAGTCCCGCCGGGCCGGGCTGCCGACCGCGTTCAGCGTGCACGGAACGCGTCGGCCGCTGCCGCCGACCGTCGGCCTGACGGTGTTCCGGATCGTTCAGGAGGGCCTGACCAACGCGCGCAAGTACGCGGGGCCGGCCAGCGCGTCCGTCGTGCTGGCCTACCGCGCGGACGGGATCACCGTCGAGGTGCGCGACGACGGCCGGGGCGTGCCGTCCCAGGACGCGAGGCACGAACCGGTGCGGAGCGGGTACGGCCTGATCGGCATGCGCGAGCGGGTCACCCTGCACGGCGGCACCCTGGAGGCGGGGCCGCGGCCGGAGGGCGGCTTCGCCGTGGTGGCCGAGCTGCCACTGGCGGCGGAGGAGACGGCTGAGGCGGCCGTCCAGAGCGGGGAGCCCACCGAGCGCGTCGGCGGCGGGCCGCGTGGGGAGGCGGTGTACCGGTGACGGCCGCGACGCCCGGGATCCGGGTCCTCATCGCGGACGACCAGCCGCTGGTCCGGCGCGGTCTGTCGCTGATCCTCTCCCCGGACCCCGCCTTCGAGGTGGTGGGCGAGGCGGAGGACGGGGCGCAGGCCGTCGCGCTCGCCCAGCGGCTGAGCCCCGACGTCGTGGTGATGGACATCCGGATGCCCGTCCTGGACGGGGTCGGCGCGACCGAGGAGCTGGCCCGCACGCTGCCCGGATGCCGGGTCCTGGCGCTGAGCACCTTCGACATGGACGAGTACGTGGTGGCCGCGCTGCGCGCCGGCGCGTACGGGTTCCTGCCCAAGGACGTCTCACCGGAGGACCTCGCCGCGGCGATCCGCACCGTCCACAACGGGGAGGCGGTGGTGGCCCCGCGCCTGCTGACCCGGTTGATCTCCGCCTACGTCCGGACACCGCACGGCGCGCCGCCACCGCCCGATGTCGTGGCGGGTGAGCTCACGCCCCGCGAGGTGGAGGTGTGGCGGCTGATGGCCACCGGCCTGGACAACCCCACGATCGCCCGGACCATGGGCATCAGCCACTCCACGGTGAAGAACCACATCACCAGCCTCTTCGACAAGCTCGACGTGCGCGACCGCGCCCAGGCGGTCATCGCGGCGTACGAGTCCGGCCTGGTCACCGCCCGTCCGGGGGGTGACCGGACCGGACGGAGGGGTTAGGCGAGCCCTTCTCGATCAGGCTGCGGCCAGCTCTGGACGTCCAAGCGGGTGGTGACCCGCATCTCCCACTCCGCCCAGTAGGGCAGAACGTGGTTCTTGATGCTGGAGGCGTCTCCCCGCAGGGTGCGCGACCACACGGGCGTTCCACCACCGGTCGTGCCAAAGTGACCCCAGCAAGGAGTGCACCAGACGCCGTCCCCGTGGTCAGGTTCAGGCTTCGGCGCTCACACGAGGGAAGCATTGATCCTTATCAGCGTCGATCGTTTGGGATGCCCCATTCAGACGGCACCTCGCTCAGGAAGCGGATGACGTACTCCCCGCTTACTTCGTTCCGGCCACCGGAAGCACGTACTCACCGGCGAGACGCGCCAAGTGCAGCGGGAGAGGCCGCGCGAGCGGCGGGTAGTCGTCGTGGTAACGCAGCTGGTGCGCGAGCGTCGCCCACTCCGCCGGCCGGTCGGGCGGGTCGCCCGCACGCCCCGAGTCCGTCAGCGCCTTCTCCGACAGACAGCCGAGCACGGTGATCTCCAGTTGCCCGGGGTTCCACGCGGTCTTCCCGGGCGCTGTCCGGCCCTGTGCCGTGGGCACCAGCTTCATGAGCCCCTTCGGCAGTTTCGCCACCGTGTGCGGCTTCGAGGCCGTACTCGCGAAGACACGGCCCTCCGTATCCGCCGTCCCCCACACACCCTCGGCGAAGCCGACCCCGTCCTCGGTGTCGTGGGCGTACCAGTCCGCCACTTCACCCCGGGCGTTGGCGTCCCGTACGAGCAGCACCCGCAGGTCGTGGCCGTAGAGCGTGTGCCGCTGGGCGGGTTCGGCCCCGAAGCCGAGCATGTCGCGGTCCAGTGCACCGTTGCGCAGGCCAGGCCAGCACTGGCGCAGATTTCCGGCGTCCGCCAGCAGCAGCGTCGGGCGGTCGCGGAGCTGGAAGAGCAGTGCCCGGATCTGCCGCTCGGCCTCCCGCTGCCTGTCCTGCTCCACGCCCGGGCGGGCAGCGGGCCGGGATCCTCCCGGGGCTGCCGAGTCATCGACGAGCTTCCCCGTGCCGGTCTCCTTCCCGCCGCTCGCCGCCGGTTCCCGTGCCTGGGAGAGCAGCAGCAACAGCCTCGGATACGGCACCCATTCGGCTCGTTCTGCGTCCCACCCCTCGATGACGCCCGGTCCGTCCCCGGGGCGCACCCGCACCGCCACCAGCCGGTGGACGGGGCATCGCGTGGGCCCTTTCCTGGTGTGGCGTACGAGCCAGAGCGCCGCGTACTGAAGGTCGCCCGGAATGCCGGCTCCCACCCGATGGGCGGGCGGGCTGATCGCGCCCAGCTGCCGGAAGGCGTCCAGCCAGGTCCACCTGGCCCGGTGTTCCAGAGCGCTGTCGGTGTCGTCGGGCGAGTTCACGAACTGGGTCAGCCGTCCCTGCCGTGCCCAGGCGATGCGCAGCGCGTGCTTGGGGTCGGAGTCCGGGACGGCGGCGAAGCGCTCCTTGCCGGCGATCTCCGTGATCACGACTCCGGCCCCGCCGAGGAGCGGGTCCGCCCGGTCCGCCACGAGCCCGCAGCGCCCTTCGATGGCCTCGGCCAGCCGGACGGCCCTGAGGCGCCCGCGGGCTCGGGTGGTCGGCAGGGCGTCGGCCAAGGGTCCCGCGGGCCGGGCCCGGACGCGGATGTCGACCCCCTCGCACTGCCACTGCCAGGTCTCCCCGTCGGCCGACGGCACTTGCTGCCCGGCGGGAAGACCAATGAGCTTGGGCAGCTCGGCGAGCAGCGCCGCACGGGTCTCCGGGGACTGCCAGAAGACGTCGATCTCCAGGGGGCGGCCGTTCAGTGCGCGTGTCAGCGCCGCCCGCCGTTGCAGAGCCAGCTGGGCGTCGCGGACGCCCGGGACGCGTCCGGCGCCGGAACGGGGCAGCAGGGAGGGTGTGTTGCTCCGGGAGACACGCGTGAGGTCGGGGACCCGGGTCAGCAGGGGGCGCAGCCCTTCCTCGACCCAGGCGTCCAGATCCGCCCGCTCCCGTGGCATCAGCCCGGGTCCGACCTCGTGCGGGCCGATCGACGGGTGGTAGACGATGCCGGCGGCCACGTCCCCGGAACCGTTGATCCAGCGTTCGGGGTCGGAGAAGAGCGCTTCGGGCCGGGGATAGTTGCGCACGATGTCCAGCTCGGGCACGAGCGGTGCGGGGCTGTGCCGGCGCCAGGCCAGTTCCTTCGATCGCCGGTCGTAACCCAGCGTGTTCACCATCAGCCGGTGGCCCCGGTCCGGCCCTTCCGGCCACGGCAGTGGAGCGTCGAGCAGGACGGTCGTACCGCCGAGCTGGTGGGGGCGTACGTCCAGTCGGGTGGCCCACCGGCGTACCTGGGTGGACACATGGACGCGGAACCGCGGGGCGAACGGCACGGTGTGGACGGTGATGGTGAGGCAGGCCGAGTAGTACCAGGTCTGCCGTCGGCGCTCGTATCGCTGAGGCGGCCAGGAGACAAGTCGCGCGCCGTCACCCGAGCTCTCGACGCGGAAGTGGAGTGTGGTGCCGCCCGTGCGGAACGTCCGGGCGGCCAGCCGGAAGGCGATCCACTCGGGCAGCAGGCTGTAGAGCCGCGCGGCGGGTTCGGCGGTTCCGCCCGCCGAGACCACGCTCTCGGCGAGGTCGACCGGTTCCGTCTCCCAGTGGGGCAGGCGTACCGTCTCGGCCGGGTCACCGGAGCGGAGCCTCTCCTCGAGATCGGCGCCCTCCGAGTCGTCGTCCTGCCGGTGCATTCCCGCCGCCCACGCTCCTACCACCGGGGCCAGCACGTCCGGCGGGACGGCTTCCCGCGCGTAGAGCCACGGCAGACGGCCATCCGTCCCGGCGTTGCGGCCGGTCGCGATGACGCCTGGCGCCATCGCCTGGAGCAGGGAGTTGAGCCTGCGCACGGGGAGCCGGTGGGGGTGGACGGAGTTCTTGTCCGCCTCGGCATGCATCCCGGTGAGCTCGGCGTGCAGGTCCTCGCCGAGCCGCAGCACTTTCATCTCCTCCCGCCAGGGTCCGTGGAGCGGGTCGGGTTCGTAGGCCGCGACGCGAATGTGGTGGTACACGGGATGACCTCCTGGGACAGGGGTTCGGCGCTTACGGGTGGGCAGGTTCGGCGGCGAGCAGGCGGGTGAGCATGCTGCGCAGTGGCGCGTACAGGGCGCGGACGATGAACTGCTCCTCCGCGGTCGTCGTGCCGCCGTCGAAATACGGGTCCAGGACGGCGAGGACGCTGTGCAGCAGACTGGATTCGGGGGTGTCGGGCCGCGCCGGTACGGCGCCGCGGTTGGGGGCGAAGGCGGCGTCGACGAAGACCACCCGGGCCGGTACGCCACCGCGTACCAGTCGCCCGATCACCTGCCACAACAGGACCAGCATGTCCCAGGTGACCTGCTCCCGTACGTCGTCGTCGAGACGGCTCCACGCCATAGAACGGGCGAGTACCTGGTACCAGTACGAACGGGCGAGGCGGCGGAACTCCTCCGCTCCTTCCTCGACGGTGGGTTTTCCCTGCACCAGGGTGGCGAAGTCACCACCGGTGACGGCGCGGACGACCCAGTCGTTGACGGCGTTGACGGCCAGGTGGAGGTCCTCTGGGTGCGGATGGGGCCGTGCCAGGAAGTAGACCGTGCCGATGGCCGCCTCGTCGCCCTGGTTGAGGATGTTGTGGCCGCGTTCCAGCGCGAGTAGGGGCGCCACCAGGATGTCCGCCTTGAGGTCCTTCAGGTGCTCGACGTCGCCCCGGCGCAGTGATCGGGCGTGGTAGGCGGACGGCGCCTCGTCCTCCGCGGTGATCTCCTCGTCGTCCGACACCAGGCACAGCACCTTGTTGCGCCAGCGGACGTTGAGGTTGTGCAGTGTGTCGGCCACCACACGTGCCTCGGCATAGCTGCCGACCAGCAAAAGGATCTGGTCGCGCCCTGGAGGAAGAGAGAGCAACTCCTGCTGGAGCGGACCACCGCCGGTGACCTCGTACTCGTCTCCACCCTCACCTAGATGGCACGCGATGCGGCGCAGCTTCTCCGGGCGGTCGTCCGGGTGGGTTCCCGACATGCGCAGTTTCTCGTCGCCGTCGTCGATGAACTCGAAGCGCATGGAGCTCTCGTTGGCGATGCGTTCGGTCACCTCGGCCGGCGGTTCGATGACCACACCGACCGGGACGCAGACGTGGTAGCGGCTGGACGCGCCCGCCCAGCTGCTGCCCGACATGAGCAGCAAGTGGGCACCGGGCCTGCCGTCTACGGAGGTGAGATCGGGGATGGCGCGCAGCAGTTCACGTCCGACGCCGCTGCACCGGAAGAAGGTCAGTTCGCCGCTGCGGACTCCGCCCTTGTCCTCACCCGGGACCCGGAACTGGAAGCCGAGCACATTGCCCATCGGGGCCTCGGGCACCATCGGGCCGTAGTCGAGCGGCCGACGGTACATCGTGTTGAAGCCCAGGCTGAGGGCGGCCTCGACACGGGGCCACATGGCGTTGATCATGGCGAGCCGTGGTTCCAGGGCGCTGAGCAACAGTGTGAACTCGAAGCGCTCCGCGAGTTGCTTCCGCCATTCCTCGGGAGTCTGGGGCGGAGGCTTGGGCTTCCTGCGGCGCCCGCGCTTCTTCTTCTGTTCCTCCTCCTCGCGCCGCCACTTGTCGTACGCCTCTTGGTACTTCCGCTGCCGGGCAGCCATGTATGTCGGGTCGATGGCGAAGACCTCGTCCATGACCTCGGTGAGGCGGCGCCGGGTGTTCTCCGGGTTTCCGGTGTGGAGCAGTTCGTTGAGGAGGGCGGTCAGCCGGCTGAAGTCCTCCTCCGTCCTGCGGTGACGGTCACCGAAGGGGTTGTCCCGGAACGCGTCGAGCAGTCTCCCGAGAGCCTCGCGGGGGGCGTGATGGGGGTGCTCCCGACCGCTGTCGTCAGGGAGTTCGTAGCGTTCGTCGAGAAGCCCCAGCTGGAGCGTCCAGGCGCTGAAGTAGCCCGTCCGCACCCACTTGCGCAGCTCGTACCCGGCGACGAGCATCGCGTACAGCCGGTCGGTGGCCGCGCCTGCGGTGTTGAGGGCGGCGGCGAAGGTCTCGACGTCCCGTTCGGAGAGCTGGGTGCGTCCGCCGGCCGCGAGTTCCCGGATCTTGTGCCGGCTCAGCTGGTCGATGAGGCCCTTGTCCTCGTCGCTGGCAAGGACGACGGCGGGTGCGAAAGTCCGGTCGAGCTGCATCTGGACACGGTCGGCCTCGTCGATGATCACGAGGTCACTACGGCGGCAGGCGAGTTCGAGGAAGCGGATGCGCTCGCCGTTCTGAGGGCGGGGCGGCGAGGCGTCGATCAGCCCGGCCGGCGTGGCCACCCAGATCAGGGCGCCGACCAGGGTCCGAGCTCCGTGGTGACGGGGACAGGCGGACCAGTACGGGCAGCTCGTCACCCTCTTCTGCCACGCGGAGTGCCGTCCGTCGCTCGGGTCACGCCGCGGGGCCGAGGGGGGTCGGAGCCGGGAGCAGGGTGCCTCACCGTAGGCGAGTGGTTCGGTCGTCGACGTGGCGCCCTGCCGTCTGACGTTGAGCAGGCAGGACGTGCCGAGGTAGGCGAATGCGGGGTCGTCGTGGGCGAGCAGTCGGTGCTCGCCCCGGCCCGCCAGCCGACGGTGCAACCGCTGGGCGTGCCGCTCACGGCCCGAGGAGCCGAGCACGGGTGCGGCGGCGCCGTCGGTGTAGAGGTCGTAGAGCCGGACGAGCTTCAGCACCTCCGCGACATCGGTGACGACGATGGTGGTGCGCTTGCCTAGCTTGGCGAGATGGACGGCGATGATGTCGCGCAGTGTGCTCTTGCCGGCGCCGACGATGCCGAGCAGGTGCTGGATGCCATCGACCGTGAAGGCGAAGTTCTCGTCCTTCCTCGCTTTGTGGAAGGTTCCGTTCTCCTTGGTGGACAGGTCGAACGACCGTAGCCGCTCCAGCCACCGTGGTGCCCGGCCCTTGCCGGAGCGAGCGTGTTGGGCGTCCATCTCCGCCGCCGTGCGCTCCAGGTCCTCCCTGGTGAAGATCAAGGGCTCGCCGCCGCCGGCCGGTTCCAGGTCCATGTCGTGGGCGACGAGGGGGATGCGGGGGACCGCCGGCAGGTCGACGACGGCCATGGTGCGACTGACGGGGAAGGCGTGCGGGCCCTGACCCGCGACCGGCAGGCGCCTGCCCGCCAGCGGCGGTGCGGCACGCAGCAGTTGCTCGTAGACGGAGAAGCGGTCGCCGGCGACGGAGAGGTCGCGGCGGGCAGCGGGCGTCTCGGCGTCCGGTACGTCGTAGGCGCGCACCCTGGGGTCGAACCTCTGGTAGGTGTCCAGCGCCTCGAGCCAGGTGCGGCTCCGGCGCAGCGTCCACAGCGAGTACCTGGCGATACGCAGGGTCTTCGCCGCATCGGATGGCAGCGGTGCCCGGTGCGCCTCGGCGAACCCGTACCCGCTGAACAGCACCCAGGCGCTGCCCGCGGGGCTGCCCGGCATCATCTTCTGCTGGAGGTACAGGCCGAGTTCGACCTGGCAGAGGGCTTCCAGCGCGGGCTGGGGCACGGAGGCCCCCAGAAATGCCTTGAGCGCGTTGAACACGTCGGTCAAGGGCGGGGTGAGGCTACGCATCGTCCTTCTCCTCTCGTCGGGTCTGTCCCAGGTCGGGCACGAGGTCCATGGGGGTGGTAAGCACCAGCCGGTCCCGCAGGAGCGCGGGAAGGGCGTCGGTGAAGGCCTGCCGGTAGCCGTCCCGTCCGGCGAGCGCGTCGGGGACCACGACGAGGGTGCGGTCCGCGGGGGGTGTGTTGGCGGTGAGATGGGCTGCGAGGAGCGCCGGCTGCAGGCGGTCGTACACCTGGATGTCCACGATGCGGGGGCCGGTGTCCCAGAGCCGGTAGGCGGGCAGAAGACCGGGCAGAGTCTCGTACGCGACTTCGGCGCGCTCCAGTGCCTCCCGGGCGGCTTCGTCGGTGCGGTGCGGCAGTACGAGGTACCAGCGCAGCGAGCGCTGCAGGATCCACGCCTGGTCCGGCTCACGGATGAGCCGCGGAGGGGCGTCGTGCGGGCAGTCCTCCCCCTCGCACCAGAGTTCCGCGCCGGTGCCGGACGGTCCGGGTACGGGTACGGGCACGGCACTGTCACGGGGCAGCGCGGGGAGCCTGCACGAGGGGCAGTACAGGAAGTCTCCGTCGACGAGCAGGAACTCGGGCAACGGACCGTAGAGGTTCTTGACCCGGCTCCAGACCGCCCTGTTCCAACCAGGCGCGAAGCGGTCCTGCTGGTGGACGACCGGGTGACGCGCCAGGAACGCCCGGCACTGCCGGTAGTGCTCTTCCGTTCCGCTCCGCGCGTGCAGGTCCCCGAGGAGCGCGCGGGCGTGTGCCGCCACGCCTCCACCCGGTCCGTGCGAGGCCACCTCGAGACACGACCGGGTCGGCATCCGGCCGACCCGGTGCACCAGCGTGGTGCCCGGCGAGACCAGGGAGGAGGGGACCGCGAAGAGTGAGTCGTCGGACGGCCTGGTCCGGCACCACTCCCACAGCTCCGGAAGACTCCTCGGCGGCGACTCCCCCGCATCGAGGCAGCGCATCACCGTGCGATCCAGTGCCCGCTGGGCGAGGCGGGGATAGGGCAGGGTGAAGGAGCGGAGCCCTTGGACCTCGGAGAGAGCCGCCACCATGCGGGCGAGTTCGCCGAAGAGGTCGCTGCCCACGCCCTCGGGCGCCTCACCGGCGTCCGGCCGATCGGTCCGGCCGGCCGACCCCGCCCTCATGCCGCGGCCTCGCTGACGGACGACGCCGTGCACCAGCGGGCCACTTCGCACCGCTCGCAGGAGCGTCCGGGCCGGGCCGCGTACTGGTCGTCCCCGTGCCAGTCGGCCACCATCGCCCGCAGTACCTTCTCGGCGGTGACCCGATTGGCCGGGGCGAAGGGATCGATGATCTCCAGGTCGGCGCCGCCGGGGCGCAGCATCTCCAGCTCGACTCGCGCGCGGAACGGATCACCGCCCAGGTCACCGCGGGCGATCAGCACGACGGCCAGGGCCAACTGCGGATAACGCTCCAGCAGGGGGCGGTCGGACCGCCGATCGGTGACGGAGGTCTTGGTCTCGCGCCACACCCATGACCCGGCATCCCGGTAGAGCAGGTCGGGCGCGGCCAGGACCACCACGTCGGCGGCTGTGTCGTGCCGCACCACCCGGGGCTCGGTCCGCACATCCGTACCGTCCCCGACGTACCGCAGCGGACAGACCGCGGCGTGCCGCCGCAACAGCAGGGCGCCGAGTGCGCGTTCGTGCGCGGGCAGGTCGAATCCCTCCGGTACCCACTCCTCGGGAACCTCGACCGTGCAGGGCCGAGGCGATCCGTGGGCGTGCCGTTCGGCGAGGTAGGCGTGCAGCGCCCGGCCGCGCTCGGCCGTCACCTCGCGCTCGACGGAATCCGCCGTGGGCAGGTGCAGCCGGCGCATATGGTCACGCGCCGGGCAGGCTCGGTAAACCCGCCCGTTGGTGACCGACCAGGTGCGGCGGGGCCGGTCGTGCGCCTCGATGCCCAGCAGTCCGGGCGCTGTGCGCAGGGCCGGGCACACCGACAGGTAGGGACATCCGCCACAGGCGGACCCCGGGCGGTATTCCCGTCCGTCCAGTACGCCGGCCAAGGCGGCGGGGCCGTGTTCGCGGTACCGGGCGCGCGCCTCTTCCCGGCTTCCCGCGAAGAGTTCCCGCGTACGGCCGTCGAAGAGCGCGAACTCCACGATCCGTACGTGCTCCGGCGGTGGTCCGGGGGCGCCCTCGGCCAGCACCAGGGCGACGGCCGCGGTGAACCCGTCGGGCGGCAGGTCCCGCAGGCGGTGCACGGGCAGACGAAGCTCGCGGTAGGCACCGTCGGGGGAGGCCAGGCAGCGGCCCCACACGGTGAGGCGGTACTCCTGGGCGTCGCGCGGGTCGGGACCGGACGGCCGGTAGCGGTACGTCCACGGCTCGGGCACCTCGTGCAGGGGGCGTTCCGGGTCGAGGGGGAAGGCCGCCTCGTACAACGTCACGCCGTGCTCCGACCAGGTCCGCAGACCGTCGTGCAAGGGCCCGGTACGTGTCCGGGGCGGATGGCCGGCAGGCCCCGAACGGATGTCGCAGGCAGCCATGAAGGGGCCCAGAGCGAAGTGCTCCAACCGCTCACGGCGCCGCGGTACGGGGTCGGTGGTGTGGTAGCCGCGGGCCTTGAGAGCGTCAGCGGCGGGGCATCGGAACTCTCCCCCCTTGAACATTCCGGCGGATACCGTGATGACGTCGGACGTGCGGGTCACCCCGTCGGGGGGCAGCCATGGCTGTGACATTTCGTGCTCCGTTTCCGTACGGAGGAAAGGTGGATGGCCGTGAGGGAGATCGAGGAGGTCGGCGATGTGGAGAGGCGCTACGAAGTGCTGGAAATGGTCGGTGACGGCGGCCAAGGCGACCTTTTCCTCGGGCGTGACCGCAACAACGGGCAGAAGGTGGCGTTGAAGCTTCAGAAGGCCCGGGACCTCGGACCCGAGAGCGATTTCCACTGGGCCGGCGATGAACTCCTCAAAGAGGGATCACGCATGATGATGCTGACGGGAATCCAGGCGATTCCCGAAGTCATCGCCACGGGGACACACCGGCGACGCCGGTGCCTGGTCATGGAATTTGTCGAAGGGCACCAACTGCAGAAGGTCCTGTCGGCGGCCCTGCCCGTTAAGGATCCTGGGACCGTTGCGGCCGTCATCGGCCAACTGTGCGAAATCCTGGCAGAAGTCCACGACCGGAATCTGGTGCACTGCGATCTCAAGCCCGAGAACGTCATCGTGCAGCCGGACGGCCGTCTCCGGCTCATTGACATGGGCCACGCGGTCGTGGCGGATCAGGGGACGAAATACGCACGCGGCACGCGCGGCTGGGCCTCCCCCGAGCAGTCCGACGCGTGCCCGTCAGGTCTGACGCGGCAAGCGGACATCTTCGCACTCGGCTGCATCCTGCTGGAGATGACCGTGATGCGCCTGCCCTACGGTGGACAGGACGAGCGGGCGGAAGAGGGCACCCCGGTGCTGCCGGCCGATCGACTCGCCAAACTACCCCCGGAGTTCGCCTCCCTGGCGCTGTGGATGGTCCGGTGGAAGGCGACAGAGCGCCCCGCGGATGTCCGTGAAGTGTTCGATCGGCTCCGCTGCCACCTACCCCAGCTCGGCTCGCAACGGCCATCGAAGCCCCTGCGCCCGGACCCGACCGAGTACTACCGCACGCATCCGCCCCGGCTTCGACGGTGAGCCGACGGCCGCCGACCGGGCGGGTCACCTCAGCCCTTCCAGCCGCTCCCGGACCTCCCGCACCCCCTCACCGTCCATCAGCTCACGCAGCACGATGACTCTCTCCAGCTCCCGCACCGCCGCGTCGGTGTCGCCGGCGGACACCAGGACATCAGCGAAGAGCATCCGTACCTTGTCCTCGTTGGGCCAGTTCTCCTGTTCGCGGTAGATGTCCGAGGCCTGCCGGTACAGGGTGATGGCCTCGTCCCGTTCGGAACGGGCCAGGTGCACCTTGGCCAGGGTGAACAGCACATCGGCCAGGCCGCTGCGCTCCGTCGTGCGCTCCACCACGCCCAGGGCGTCGGCGCACCGACGGAGCGCCTGCTCGTGCTCGCCCCGGTCGAGGTCGATCGCGCCGAGAACGTTCAGAACAGCCGCCTCCCCGACCCGGTCGGACACCTCCCGGCACAAATCCAGTGCGCGGCCGAGCACTTCCTCCGCTCCCGTCCGGTCGCCCTGCTTGCGCAGGGTGAGTCCGAGCCGGTGCAGCGTACGGGCCAGACTCAGCCGGCCTTCCGTGCTGCGGTCCTCCTCGCTGAGCCGGACGGCCCTGCGCAGGTTGCCCACAGCCAAGTCGTACTCACCGAGCCGCCAGTAGGTCCCTGCCAGCGACCGGTGGACCATGGCGCGATCGACCGGGCCGGCGACGGTTTCCGCCGCCTCGGCGGCGTACCGGAGGTTCTGCCGCGCATCATCGAGCAGGCGGCGGCGCCACTGGTAGGTGACCAGCGCCATCGGAAGCAGCCACACGTACCGGTCGATACGCCGATTGATCGCCAAGTGAATGCCTCGCTGGACGGCGGGGTACTCCTCGTCCAGGAACGCCATCGCCTCCGCGAGGTCCGCGGGTTCGGCGACCCTGACCGCTCCGGGCTCGCCGGTGGGCAGGGTGCGTTCGCGGTCGAGCACCCGGTCGCAGGCGCGGACGTTGTGCAACTGGTGGTCCAGCACCTGTCGTACGGTCGCCCGCTCGATCTCCGCGTCCTCTCCGTCCGGCACCGGCCGCACGTGCCGAAGGGCGAAGGCCCGCACGAGGTCGTGCAGCCCGTAGCGGTCGCCGTGATGTTCCACCAGGTTCGCCGCCACGAGGTCCACCAGGGCCCGGTCGGTACGCGTCCCTTCGTCCACTGCCCGCCCCAGATCCATCACCGCCTCCCAGGAAGCGCTGGGCCCGGGGTGGACGGCGAGCTGCCACAGCAGCAGCCGGGCTTCCTCGTTCAGCACGCGCACGGAGCAGTTGAGCGCGGCGCGGACCGACAGTTCGTGCTCGGGCAGGTCCAGGGTGTCCAGCTTCGCCCGCTCCAGCTCCTTCTCCATCTCCCGCACCAGGGCAGGGAGGGTGTGCAGCGGACGCGCACCGACCTCCAAGAGCCGGGCCACCACCACGAGGGCCAATGGCAGCCGACCGCAGAGGTGGACCAGCTTGCTGAAGGGCACGGCGTGCTTGGCCCGGTCCTCGGCCGACACTTTCTCCTGGAGTACCTCCAGGGCGTCCGCTTCGTGCAGCGGCTCCATCTTGCGGAACAGCACCTTTCTCTCGGACTGCAGCCGCAAGAGGTCGTTACGACTGGTGACGATCACGGCGCAGGTACCGTCTCCGGGAAGCAGCGGCAGCACCTGCTGGGCGCTGAGCGCGTCGTCGAGGACGATGAGCACCGACCGGTGGGCCAGCGCCGACCGCAGCGCGTTGCTCTTGCTCTCCGTTCCGGTCACCGTGGTGTAGGGCGGCAGCGCGGCCAGAAAGCCGTCCAGGATCTCGTCCGGTTCGGCGGGCCGCACGTCTCCGTCGGCGAATCCGTTCAGTTCGCCGCGCAGCACCCCGTCGGGAAACCGCTCCCGCAGCCGACCGGCGAGGTTCTCGGCCACCGTGGTCTTCCCGACGCCCGCCATGCCACTGATCAGGACCAGCGCCAGATTGCCGGCGTCCTGTTCCTCGCACACGGCCTCGAAGAGGTCACCGATCAGCTCGTCCTGCCCGATCGGCTTGCGCCTGCCGCCGGGCAACTGGTCGGGGACGGGGGGCAGGAGCGCCCCGCCCGGCCGGCGGCCCTCTCCCCGGACCTGGTCGATGGCGCTCTGTACATCGGCGTCCGCTCTTCCGTTGCGCTTCTCCCACTTCTTGATGAGCCGCTCACGTCGGGACTCCGGCAGGTCTGCGTGGGCGAGCAGGTAGAACCGGAAGATTTTGGGCAGTTCCGGCGCGCGCTCGAACCATTTCTCCGTCTCCTCGCGCAGCCACTTGACCTCCATGGACTTGTGGGCTGCGTCCAGCCGCGCGTACACGGCGGCCATCAACTCGGCCCGTAGCTCCTCCCGACGCAAGTGGAAGCCGGTCTCGGACAGTCCGTGCAGCGGTTCGTCCTCGCCGTTCCACTCCTCCAAGGCCGCGCCGAGCAGTTCGAACTGCGCTTTACAGGTCAGCCCCTCGGCCTGCTTCACCTTTTCGCGAAAACGAAGCAGGTCGACGTCTCCCACCGGGACGCGGAGCGTGCAGTAACCCGACTTGCCGCTATGGGGCACGGACTCCCGGCCCAGCCGCTTCCGCAGGTCGGCGACGACACGGTCAACCCGGACGCCGACATCCTCGTCGCCCTCCCAGAGGACCTCGGCTATCTCCTTCCTGGTACACCGGCAGCCCGGTGAGGTCACCAGGAGGGCGAACAGGGCCGCCACCTTCGACCCTTCGACCACCCTTCTGCCGTCGTCCCCTTCCGCTCGCACCGGGCCCAGCACGTACCCCTCCATCGCCTTCCCCCTCACCGCGCCGCAGTCAGCTATCCGGCCCCTCGCCGGCGCTGCTTCATCTGTGCGCCGCGCTGTGCCGCTTCACACGCGCTCGCTTCTTCACGCCCCCCGGGGACTCAGTTATCCCTCAGTTTTCGCTCTGCGGTCCCGGTTCACCTCCGGGCACGATGGCACCAGCCGCTCGCAGAAGCACGAAACGGCGGCTCAGCCATCCACCGACTCATCAGAGAGGAACCGCGAACCCGATGAACAGCCGTCAGCGCAACCGCCGGGCAGCCCGTCTGCGCCAGTCCCCCGACTGGCCGCCGAGCCGCCGCCGGCGGGCGGCCGTCCGGACCGAGGACACCACCCCGGCGACCCCGCCCACCGAGGCGCCGGACACCTCGTCCTCCGAGACCGCCTGAGCGCAACAGTTCGTGGGTGCCCGTTCTGTACGGGCACCCACCAGCCTCGCGAACTTCGTCACCGGCGAACTCGCGGCCTGGCTGCCGCGCTTGCTACCGCTCGTGGTCAAAGGCGGCGTTACCTGGCCGAGAAGACCACTACCGCATGCTCACGCATCAAAGTGAGGCTGGTGGGACTCGTCTCCGCTTGACGCGGATATGAGGCGGTACGTCCCCACCACAGGACACACCTCGTCCAGCATCTCGGTATCTCCAGCACCTCCGGACTCAGGTCTCCGCAGTCCAAAGAGAGGACATTTCCTGATGTATCCACCGCACAGCAGTGCGTTCGCCTTGGTGAGGCGGCACTTCGACGATCCCCGGACCAGTGACGCGGTCTTCGTGCTCGTCCCCACGGACTCCGACGAGGCTGATCCGGTCCGGCTGACCGCCGCCGAGACGCACGAGACCTTGTACGGCCCCGGCTCCGACCCTCAGTTCGCCAACGTGGTCTGGAAGGAGGTCATCCGCACGGCGCAGAGCGACCTGACTCCAGACAGCACGGGGAAACTCCTGGCGATCTGGCTGGCCCTGCCCCGGTTGACGGGGACGGTCCACCGGGTCTGCACGCGCCTGCGGGCCGACCGGTCGGACGTGGAGGCCGAGATGGTCCTGGCTCTCCTGGAGAAGCTGGCGGATCGGGACGGCGCGAGCTGTCTCACCGACTCCTCCCTGCTGCACGCGGCGCGCGCCAGGGCGTGGCATCTCGCCCGGGAAGGGCTGCGGGAGCTTGCCTCCACCCAGATCGAACGCATCACCGAAGAGCACGCTCTCACTGCGTCCGGCGAGGAGGCGGACACTCCGGCGGCGGAGAGCCTGGACGTACGGGTCGACCGTCCGGACGGCCCGGACGGGCTGTGCGCACCGCTGCGTTTCCGGGTGCGCCCCGAGCATCTGCGCCGACAGGGAATCTTCATCGACACCGACGACGGGTCGCAGGACCGTTCGGCGGGTCACAGCCCCGGGAAGAGGCGACGGCCCGGGCGCCGCGCGGACACCCGGCCGGTCCGCCCTGCGGGGAGGCGAGGGTGAAGGACCCGGCAGAGGGCCGCCTCAGTTTCACGGAGATGTTCGACCTGCCCGTCGCAGTGGACCTGCGCACGGCGGCCCGAGCACTCGGAATCGGCTCGACGACCGCGTACCGGCTGATCCGCGAGCACGAGTTCCCCTGCCCCGTCCTCCGCATCGGACGTAGGTACAGGATTCCGACCACCGAACTGATGCGCGCCCTGGGGATCGAGGACCGCCCGCTGTACAGCGTGGACCCGGAAGAGGACACGGACGATCCGAGCGTCGGCTTCTGACGGTATCCAACGTGCGGCTCCGTGGCATCGGCCACGGAGCCGCACGGCCCTGCCTCCTACGACGGGCCGTTCGCCGCCGACGTGCGCCGCACGGTTCTCCACGGCTGCTCGGCAATCGGTGGGCGAAGGGATGCCCCTCTTTCTTCGCCGAGCGGTTCGGCGGCCGACAGCCCTGGCGCGTCGGCCAGTTCGTGAACGCGCCGGCGCTCACCGACCCGAGCTACGGCGAGCACGCCCGTCAACCCCGAACCTGCCAGTGAGCCGTCGCCGCACGCTTCGGCGCCCGCGTCACGATCGCCTCGCCCGGCCGGGGCGCGGATCTGAACGGCCCGGCGGCCCAGCCCTACGCACCGCTCGCCACGACCGCCTTCGGGGGGATGACCCCGAAGGTCCTCGTCGTCATGGGCACGAAGGACTGGCACCCACCCGATCTTCTCCGACCGTCAGGACTGGGGAAGCGACGCCTACACGGCGTCTCCTGCACCAAAGACCAGGTTGGACAACTTCGACGACGCGGAGCACGGACTGGGTCGCATCCCGGCCTTCGACGCTGCCGAGGCCACCGACGAGCACCCCGACCGCGTCACCGCCGCGCGAGCCCTCGTCCGGGCGCACCTGCGCGCCCAAGTTGTCCCCTCAGGAACCGGACTGGTACCGGGCCACCGCGGTCCGCGCATCAGCTCCCACTGCTCCCGGTCCCGCTTCGTGAAGCCGTCGGGCGTGACGTCGTGCCCTGGCGCCTTCAGTTCCAGGAAGCCGGTGATGCGTCCCGATGTCTCCACCGCGTAGTCCGGACGCACCCGGGCATCGGGCAAGGGAGACTCAGGATCAAGAACTCAACTTCCAGCGCGCCCCGAATGTTTACACCAGCTTCGCCACTCCGAGGTTGAGGCTTCCGATATTCGAGCGTCATCCGAGCGTCAAAAAATCTGCATTGCGCATCGATCCATCACCGCGAGACCCACGCCGGCCCTCGAACCTACAGCTCAGAGCGTTCTGCACAAGCGAACCCCAGTCGACGCAATCCGCGAGCGAAAACAGGTCGAGTTGACCACCTGAAATGCAAAACGACAGGTCAGCGACCCTTCTCGGCAGGCTCAAGGATGGCGACGCACTCCACATGATGCGTCATAGGAAACAGATCGAACGCCCGCAGCGTCCGCACCCGGTAGCCGCCCTCGCGGAAGTACCCCAGGTCCCGGGCCAGCGCGGCGGGGTCGCAGGCGACGTAGGCGATGCGGCGGGCGCCGAGGGTGGAGAGGTGGGCGACCGTCTTGCGGCCGGCGCCCGCCCTCGGGGGGTCGAGGACGACGAGGTCGACCTCCGTGATGCCGGTGCGCGGCAGGACCGACTCGACCTTGCCCTGCTCGATGCGGACCCGAGGGAAGTCGGCCAGGTTGTGCCGGGCGTCCTCCACCGCCCGCTTACCCGACTCGATGCCGAGGACCGCGCCCTGCTCGCCGAGGCGGTCGGCGAGGGCGCCGGCGAAGAGGCCGACACCGCAGTAGAGGTCCAGGGCCATCTCGCCCTTGCGCGGCAGCAGGCCCTGCATCACCGCTGTCACCAGCGTGTCCGCCGCCTTCGGGTGGACCTGCCAGAAACCGCCGCCGCCGACCCGGTACGTACGGCCGTCCGCGCGCTCGCGCACGAAGGGCCGGCCGTGGACGCGGTGCACACCGCCGGACTTCTCGTCCACCCGCAGGACCGACACCGGCCGGTCGAGCTGGACCAGCGGCAGGCGGGCGCCGGGGCGCGGGGTGAGGACCACCTGGCGGTCCTGCGAGCCGGTCGCCGCGATGGCCTCGACCGACTCCATGCCGGCCCAGTCCCGCTTCTCGATGCCCAGCTCGCTCACGCCCGCCGCCGCGATCATGCAGTGGTCGATCGGCTCGACCTCGTGCGAGCGGTGGCGGCGCAGACCTGCTTTGCCCGTGGCGGCGTCCACCGCGTACTGCACCCGCGTGCGCCACTGCGGTACCTGGCCGGCGGGCAGCTTGTCGCCCTCGGCCGGGACCACCGTGCCGTCCCAGCCCGCCTCCTCCGGGGTGAGGCCGGCCAGCCGCAGGAGCTGTTCGGCGATCACGTCGGCCTTGAGGCGGCGCTGGGCGCCCGGCTTGGCGTGCTGCCAGTCGCAGCCGCCGCAGCGGCCGGGGCCGGCGAAGGGGCAGGGGGCCTCGATGCGGTCCTTGGACGGCTCCAGGATCCGTACGGCGTCCGCGCGCAGGAACCGCGCGCCCTCCTCGCCCTCGGTCACCCGGGCCACCACCCGCTCGCCGGGCAGCGCGTGCCGGACGAACAGCACCTGGCCCTCGGACGTACGGGCGATGCAGTGGCCGCCGTGGGCGACGGGGCCGACCTCGACCTCGTACTCCTCACCCACCAGAGACACCGGAGACTTGGTCGGTTCTGCCTGCATGGTGGGGTGACTCCAGATCGAAGAGAGGGGAAGAGAAGGGGAAGGAGGACGGTGGCGGTCGGCCGACGGTCGACAGCCCACCAGTCTACGGCCTTCCTCAGTCCTTCCCCGACGGCTCCTTGGGCCGCTCCACGGCCGGGCCCCGGCGGACCGCGCCCGGCGCGTTCCATTCCTGACGCTTGCGGGCGCGGGCCCGGGCGGCTTCGGAGGAGGCGAGCTGGTAGGGGACGGAGGTGACCATCACGCCGGGCGTGAACAGCAGGCGGCCCTTCAGGCGCAGGGCGCTCTGGTTGTGCAGCAGGTGCTCGTACCAGTGGCCGACCACGTACTCGGGGATGATCACGGAGATCGCGTCGCGCGGCGACTCCTTGCGCAGGCTCTTGACGTACTCGATCACCGGGCGGGTGATCTCCCGGTACGGCGAGTCCAGCACCTTCAGCGGTACGTCGATCCCGCGCCGCTCCCACTCCTCGCGCAGTGCCTTGGTCTCGGCCGGGTCGACGTTGACGGTCAGCGCCTCCAGGGTGTCCGAGCGCATCAGCCTGGCGTAGGCCAGGGCGCGCAGCGTGGGCCGGTGGATCTTGGAGATGAGGACGACGGAGTGGACCCGGGAGGGGCGGACCATGTCGTCGCTCGGGCCCTCGGGCGCGGCGATCTCCTCGGCGACCCGGTCGTAGTGCTTCCGGATCGCGGTCATCGTCGCGTAGAAGATGCACATGCCGAGCAGGGCCACCCAGGCGCCGTGCGTGAACTTGGTGACCAGCACGACCACCAGCACCAGGCCGGTGAAGAAGGCGCCGAACGCGTTGATCGCGCGGGAGCGGACCATGTGGCTGCGCTTGGCCGGGTCCTTCTCGGCGGCGAGGTGGCGGTTCCAGTGCCGGACCATGCCGGTCTGGCTGAGCGTGAAGGACACGAACACGCCGACGATGTACAGCTGGATCAGGCGGGTGGAGTCGGCGCCGTAGATGAACACCAGCAGCGTGGCCGCGCCGGCGAGCAGCACGATGCCGTTGGAGAAGGCGAGCCGGTCGCCGCGGGTGTGCAGCTGGCGCGGCAGGTAGCGGTCCTGGGCGAGGATCGAGCCGAGCAGCGGGAAGCCGTTGTACGCCGTGTTGGCGGCCAGGAACAGCACCAGTGCGGTGGCGGCGGCGAGCAGGATGAACAGGAAGCTGCCCTTGCCGAAGACGGCCTCGGCGACCTGGGAGATCACCGGGTTCTGGACGTAGTCGGGGCCGACCGGGACGCCGTGGTGCAGCAGGTCGGTGGCCGGGGTCTCGGCCATGCGGACCTTCGTCGTCATCGCGAGGGCGATGATGCCGCAGAACATGGTGACGGCGAGCAGACCCATCATCGCGAGCGTGTTCGCCGCGTTCTTCGACTTGGGCTTGCGGAAGGCCGGGACGCCGTTGGAGATCGCCTCGACGCCGGTGAGGGCCGCGCAGCCGGAGGAGAAGGCGCGCAGCAGCAGGAAGACCAGCGCGAAGCCGGCGAGGCCCTGGTGCTCGGCCTTGATGTGGTAGTCGGCGGTGGGGGCGCGCATGGTGTCGCCGAGGACCAGGCCCCGGAAGGCGCCCCAGAGGATCATGATGAAGACGCCGCCGACGAAGACGTACGTCGGGATGGCGAAGAGCTTGCCGGACTCCTTGACGCCGCGCAGGTTCATCAGCGTCAGCAGCACGATCACGGCGACCGCGCAGAGCACCTTGTGCTCGACCACGAAGGGGACCGCGGAGCCGAGGTTCTCGATACCGGAGGAGATGGAGACGGCGACGGTCAGGACGTAGTCCACCAGCAGCGCGCTGGCCACGGTGAGCCCGGCCTGGGGGCCGAGGTTGGTGGTGGCGACCTCGTAGTCGCCGCCGCCGCTCGGGTAGGCGTGCACGTTCTGCCGGTAGGAGGCGACCACGGTGAACATCAGCACGACGACCGCGACGGCGATCCAGGGGCTGAAGTGGTACGCCGACACGCCCGCGATGGACAGGACCAGCAGGACCTCCCCCGGCGCGTAGGCGACGGAGGACAGCGGGTCGGAGGCGAAGACGGGGAGTGCGATGCGCTTCGGCAGCAGGGTTTCCCCCAGCCGGTCACTGCGCAGTGCGCGCCCGATCAGGATCCGTTTGGGCACGTCGGTCAGTTTGGACACGAGAGAGGATCGTAAGCCTTCGATCTGGCACCCGCCCACCCGGCGTGCGGTATCTGCCTCACGAGTGAAATCGGGGGCACGCGGAACTTCGGAATCCGTGGGGGCGGGTGCCCGCCGTGCGCGGGGGCAAACCCCGCCTGTCGTCGCACTCCGGGGGCCGTCCGGGCGCGTCCGCGGGGCTGATCGGGGCACCGTCCGTCCCGTCCGGCCTCGGAATCCAGACCCCGTGGGCGTGCTCAGTATCACTCGCCTGGGCACTCGCCGGCGGCTCGCTCCGTGCCGGGCAGGGGGGCGTGGTGCGCGTGGCGCCCGTGTGTAGCTTTGGGCCTCTGTCTGAGACCCTGATGCTTGAGCAGTAACTTTTGGACACCGGAAGGACGGTCGTGCACATCGTCATCATGGGCTGCGGAAGAGTGGGTTCCGCTCTTGCCCAGACCCTGGAGCAACAGGGCCACACGGTCGCCGTGATCGACCAGGACCCCACCGCCTTCCGCCGGCTCGGCCCCGGCTTCGGGGGCCGTCGGGTCACCGGCGTCGGCTTCGACCAGGACACCCTGCGCGAGGCGGGCATCGAGGAGGCCGGCGCCTTCGCCGCGGTCTCCAGCGGTGACAACTCCAACATCATCTCCGCGCGCGTGGCCCGCGAGATGTTCGGCGTTCAGAACGTGGCGGCCCGCATCTACGACCCCCGGCGCGCCGAGGTCTACCAGCGGCTGGGCATCCCCACCGTGGCCACGGTCCGCTGGACCGCCGACCAGATGCTGCGCCGGCTGCTGCCCTCGGGCGCCGAGCCGCTGTGGCGCGACCCCACCGGCGGGGTCCAGCTCGCCGAGGTGCACGCCTCCCCGAAGTGGGTCGGTCACAAGATCAGCGAGCTCCAGGAGGAGACGGGCGTCCGGGTGGCGTTCCTGACCCGGCTGGGCGAGGCGGTCCTGCCCACCTCCCAGACGGTGCTGCAGGAGGGCGACCTCGTGCACGTGATGATGCGGACGGACGACGTGGACAAGGTCGAGGCGGCGTTCGCCGCCGGCCCGGAAGAGGAGGGCGGTCACTGATGAGGGTCGCCATTGCCGGTGCCGGCGCGGTCGGCCGCTCGATCGCGGGCGAGCTGCTGGAGAACGGCCACGAGGTCCTGCTGATCGACAAGGCGCCGACCGCCATCTCGGTCGAGCGCGTACCCCAGGCGGAGTGGCTGCTCGCCGACGCCTGTGAGATCACCTCCCTGGACGAGGCGGCGCTCCAGCGCTGCAACGTCGTGATCGCCGCGACCGGCGACGACAAGGTGAACCTGGTCGTCTCGCTGCTGGCGAAGACCGAGTACGGCGTGCCGCGCGTCGTCGCCCGGGTGAACAACCCCAAGAACGAGTGGCTGTTCAACGAGGCCTGGGGCGTGGACGTGGCCGTGTCCACCCCGCGGCTGATGTCCGCCCTGGTCGAGGAGGCGGTGAGCGTCGGCGACCTGGTCCGGCTGCTGCGCTTCAGCCACGGCGACGCCAACCTGGTGGAGCTGACCCTGCCCGAGGAGTCGGCGCTGGCCGGCACCCAGGTCGGGGACGTGGAGTGGCCCCAGGACACCTCCCTGGTGACGATCATCCGCGGTACCCGGGTGCTGACCCCCTCCAAGGAGGACTCCCTGGAGCCGGGCGACGAGCTGCTGTTCGTGGCCGCCCAGGCCCGGGAGGAGCAGCTGGAGGAACTGCTGTCGGTGCGGCGCGAGAGCTGAGCCGCGGCATACGGAAGGGCGCCCTTGGTGACAAGGGCGCCCTTCGTCGTCGTACGACGGCCGCTCACGCGTCCCGGCGGTGCCGTCCGCCGTTCGGCTCGCCGGCCTCGGCCACGGCCGGGGTCTCGGCGGCCGGGGCGGCCTTGCGCTCCTTCTCGGCCTGCTCCGCCTTCTCCTGCGCCTCCATCTCCGCGAACACGTCGATGGGCGCGGGTGCCTTCGCGAGGAAGACCCAGGTCAGCCAGACCGCGAGCAGGAACGGCGGGATCTTCAGGGCGACCAGGACCCAGCCGAGCTGGGCGGTGTCGGCCCACCAGTACAGCGGGAAGAGGATCGCGCACTTGGCGAGCAGGATCAGGCCCCACGCCCAGCTCGCCTTGGTGTAGGCCTTCTTGCGGCCGGGGTTGCGGGTGCGCCAGGAGAGGTTCTCCTTGAAGACCGGGCCCAGGATGAGGCCGATCAGGGGCACCCCGGCGAGCGCGGTGACCAGGTACGCCACCGCCAGGCCGAGCGTGTAGAGCATGCCGGGGAGGTAGAAGTCCTTGGCGTTGCCGGTGAACATCGCGAAGACGACACCGAAGGCCACGCCGAAGACACCGCTGAAGGCGTGCTTGACCGTGTCCCGCATGGCCAGCCGGACCACGACGAGCACCAGGGAGACCGCCAGGGCGGCGATCGCGGACAGGTGCAGGTCCTTGTCGATGGTGAAGATCGCGACGAAGAGCAGGCCCGGCACGACCGTCTCGACCATGCCGCGGACCCCGCCGAAGGCCTCGAAGAGCGCCGCCTCGGTCACCGCGCGGGCGTCTTGGGGCTCAGTCTGGTCGGTGTCTTCGGTCGGCTTGTCGAGGGACGTCACCGGCTACTCCCGTCCGAGGGGTCGCAGTTCGTATTTCGGGTTGAACAGCACCCGGCGGCCCCGGCTCATCGAGATCCGGCCCGATGCGATCAGCCTGCGCCCCGGTTCGATCCCGACGATGGAGCGCCTGCCGAGCCACACGACGTCCAGCGCGGCGGAGCCGTCGAAGAGCTCGGCCTCCAGGGCCGGGACTCCGGCGCGCGGGCGCAGGGTGACCGTGCGCAAGGTACCAGTTACGGTGACGATCTGCCGGTCGTGGCAGTCGCCTATCTTGGTGCAGCCTGCCGTCTCGGCGTCTTCGCGCAGCTCCTCGGACTCCAGGTCCTCCTGCGACGAGGAGAGCCGGTCGAGCATGCGCCGGAACCGGCCGGCCGGCTTTTCCGAACGAGGAACAGCAGTCATATGTGAAGCGTACCGGGGCCGCCGACAGGGCCGACAGGGCGCCGGGAGCGCCCGCCGGCTCACTTCTCGAACCGGTACCCCATCCCCGGTTCCGTGATGAAGTGCCTCGGATGCGACGGGTCGGCCTCCAGCTTGCGCCGCAGCTGGGCCATGTACACCCGCAGGTAGTTGGTCTCGGTGCCGTACGACGGTCCCCACACCTCCCGCAGCAGCTGCTTCTGGCCGACGAGGCGGCCGGTGTTGCGCACCAGCACCTCCAGCAGGTGCCACTCGGTCGGGGTGAGCCGGACGTCCTTGCCGTCGCGGTGGACCTTCTTCGCGGCGAGGTCGACGGTGAAGCCCTCGGTCTCCACGGTCGTCAGGTCGTCCTCGCCCGGCCCGGCCGGCTCGGCCCGGCGCACCGCGGCCCGCAGCCGGGCCAGCAGCTCGTCCATGCCGAACGGCTTGGTCACGTAGTCGTCGGCGCCCGCGTCCAGCGCCTCCACCTTCTCGTCGGAGGAGTGCCGGGCGGACAGCACCAGGATCGGCACCCGGGTCCAGCCGCGCAGGCCGCGGATCACCTCCACGCCGTCCATGTCGGGCAGGCCCAGGTCGAGGACGACCACGTCGGGGTGGCGGGAGGCGGCGAGTTCGAGGGCGGTCCTGCCGTCGGGGGCCGCGTCCACCTCGTACGCGCGTGCCTTGAGGTTGATCACGAGGGCGCGCACGATCTGCGGCTCGTCGTCGACCACGAGCACCCGGGTCATATGGTGTGCCTTTCGGGTTCGGTACGGAACTCCCCGGCGGGGAGCGGCTCGGGGCGCGGTCCCGCCGCGCACAGGCTCAGCACCATGGTGAGCCCGCCGCCCGGGGTGTCCTCAGCGGTGAGGGTGCCGCCCATGGCCTCGGCGAAGCCCCGGGCGACCGCGAGGCCGAGCCCGACACCGGCGCCGCGCGGAGCGTCGCCGTAGCGCTGGAAGGGCTCGAAGATCCGCTCCTTGGCCTCGTCCGGCACGCCCGGCCCGCGGTCCACCACGCGCACCTCGACCCGGTCGGCGATGGCGCTCGCGGCCACCAGGACGCGCCGCCCGGGGGGACTGTACTTGACGGCGTTCTCCACCAGGTTGGCCACCGACCGCTCCAGCAGCCCGGGGTCCACGGCGACCATCGGCAGCGTCTCGGGCACGTCCAGGACGACGCTGTCCTCCGGCACCCCGCCCAGGGCCATCGGTACGACCTCGTCCACGTCGATCTCGCGGATCAGCGGCGTGACCGTGCCGGTCTGGAGGCGGGACATGTCGAGGAGGTTGCCCACGAGGTGGTCGAGCCGGTCGGCGCCGTCCTCGATGCCCTTCAGCAGCTCGGCCCGGTCCTCCTCGGACCAGGCCACGTCGTCGGAGCGCAGGGAGGACACGGCGGCCTTGATGCCGGCCAGCGGGGTGCGCAGATCGTGGCTGACGGCGGCCAGCAGGGCGGTGCGGATGCGGTTGCCCTCGGCGAGCGCGCGGG
>NZ_JACBWZ010000080.1 GCF_013870595.1 Streptomyces sp. WELS2
TCTGCGGGATGCCCGCGCCGGACATGCGGGCCTGGTTGTAGAAGATCCGGCCGAAGTGGGCTGCTCGCCGAGCACGTGGACCGCGTCATGCACACCGAACGCGAGCGGCGCCTCGCCCCGCTCGACGCCCTGGACGTCCAGCCCGAGCCCCAGGCCGAACTCATCGCCGCGCTGTCCGTACTGCAGAAGGAGAGGTGACCGGTGACCGCCGTCACTGACCAGGACCACACGGAGCACACCGACCACATGACGCGCACCGACAGCGGCAGCGGCGACACCGGGTCCCTGGAGCACGTCGGTCGCGCCGGCACGGGCGCCCTGGACGGCACCGAACGCGGCGGCGGCCTCGCGCACGCGCGCCTGAACCTGGCGAAGGAGGGCCCCGGGGACGACGGCTCCGGCACCGGTGACCGCTACGAGGGGCGGGGTGACGACGCCACGGACGCCCCCGACGCCACGGACGACGGGGACGGCGGCGGGCGTGAGGGGGACGGCGCCGGTGTCCGGCACGCGCGCGTGCCGGACGAGACCGTCGAGGGCGGCCGGAACACCGGCCGGGAGCACCCCGCGCGCGTACGCGACGAGCCCGCCGACAGCGCTCAAGGCCAAGGCAGGGGCCAGGATCAGGGCCAAGGCAGGGGCCAGGATCCGGGCCAGGGCAGGGGGCAGGATCCGGGCCAGGGCAGGGGGCAGGGCCGGGGTCAGGTCCATGGTGTCCATGGCACCGGCCCCGAGCACGGCCGTGACACCGAGCCGGATCAGGGCCGGGACACCGGCCGCGGCCACGGCCCGGACGCCGACCGCGAGCACGACGGCCACGCCGAAGAGGACCGCGACCGTCACGCCGTCCAGGACCACGACCGGAACGGCGTACGGAGCCAGGACCGGCACGGTGCCCAGGACCGGGACCGGGACCGGGACGGCGAAGCCGGCGGCGCCGGATTGCAGGCGGTTGCGTACGCGCGCGTGCTCGCGGTCGTAGGCCGCGTCCACGGCGGAGGTGAGCCGGAGGGCCGCCGTGTACTGGGCCGCGGCGGCGCCGGCCAGCTCGGGCATGCGGGACTTGAGCGAGTCGAGCAGGCCGTAGGCGGTCCTGGCCATGATGTGCTGGCGGGCGGCGGGGTCCTGGGCGTGGTGGACGAGCCAGCTCTTCAGGGGCGCGACGGCGGTGGCGGGCAGCAGTCCGGCGCCCCAGGCGGACTCCGGCAGCTCGGGCACGGTGAAGCGGGGTACGTCGCCCAGTCCGGCCTTGGTCAGCAGGGCGCCGTACTGCCGGGAGACCTCGGAGACGACCTGGTGGGGAACCCGGTCCAGGACGGTGACGAGGGTCGCGTCGTACTCCTTGGCGGTGCGCAGCAGGTGCCAGGGGACGGCGTCGGCGTAGCGGGCGGCCGTGGTGACCATGATCCAGATGTCGGCGGCGCAGATGAGTTCCGCGGCGAGGACGCGGTTGTCCGCGATCAGGGAGTCGACATCGGGGGCGTCGAGGAGGGCGAGGCCGCGCGGGAGGGTGTCGGCCGTCTCCACGCGCAGCACGCGCGCGTGCTCGTCGTCGGTGGGCGGGAACTCCTCGGCAAGGTCCCGGTCGGGGTCCCATACGCGGGTGAGGGCGGGGAGCACGCGCATGCCGCTGAACCAGTGATGATCCTCCGGATGGCAGACGAGGACCGGTGTCCGGGTGGTCGGCCGGAGCACGCCCGCCTCACTCACCCGTCGGCCGACGAGTGAGTTGACCAGGGTGGATTTCCCCGCGCCGGTGGAGCCGCCGACGACCGCGAGCAACGGCGCCTCGGGGTGCCGCAACCGGGGCACGAGGTAGTCGTCGAGCTGCGCGAGGAGTTCGTCGCGGTTGGCACGCGCGCGTGGGGCCCCGGCCAGGGGCAGCGGAAAGCGTGCGGCGGCGACACGGTCGCGCAGAGCGGAGAGTGTGTCGAGCAGCTGAGGCCGTACGTCCAAGGTCACCACATGCGAAGAATGCCCAATTTTAGGGGAATTCTGAAGCATATGGACATGTCTGCGCGCCGACGGAACAGAACGGACGGAAGGGACGAGCGGGACACTGGCGCAGTCCAGCCATAACGAGTGCACAACACCCGGTGCGTCAGACGCCAAAAGCGGTGCACGATTCGCACCTGCCTGCGATTATCAGGACCGCTTCACCGAACCTCCACATCGAGCCACGGAGGGGAAGCGACAGGGTCAAGGAACCGGGAGCCCTATCCTTGACCCCGGCAACGTCACGGATCGGCCCCCACCAGGCCACCAGGCACGAGGCCACCCCACCCGGCCCCCGTAGCTCAGTGGATAGAGCAGGCGCCTTCTAAGCGCTTGGCCGCAGGTTCGAGTCCTGCCGGGGGCGCCAGGCTCCGCCCTCCCGCTCGGGAGGGCTTTTCGCTGGTCAGAGCGGCTGTCAGTGGGCACGACGAAGCCCCGGACACCCTCTTGACGATCAAGGGCAGACTCCGGGGCCGTCCGGCTGTCACCGGGTTTTCGCGGGTGGCCGTGTCGAATACGTGTCGAAGTTCTCGACCGGTCGAGGATCAGCCGGCGCCCGACACCTCCGCCTCCGGAAGGTCACCCGCGGCTTCCAGCCGCCGCTTAAGGTCCGGCAGCTGCCCGTCGATGCACCGGGCGTACGTCGCCAGCAGCACGGCAACGCTGTTCCCGGCCCACTCGGCCACCTGAGCGGGCGGGATGCCGTCGTTGAGCCACTTCGTCAGGCGCGTGTTTCGGGTGTCGTAAACGCGCCGTCCGGTGGGTGACTCAAAGACGTGCGGGGGCAGTACGGCCTTACGCGCGCTGCGCCACGCCCGGCGGATGACGGAGCCGGCGAGGATGCCACCGAACTCACCCTGGAAGAGCAGATCACCCGGCTGGAGCTGTTCATCGGCGATGTGCTGCCGCAGGATGCGCGTGACAGCCGACGGCAGCGGCTCTAGCGGGACAAATGACGAGCCCCTCGCCCGCGCCGCCGACGGCAAACGAATCCGCAGGTCAGCGGTGGTCGAGGCGCTCTGCAGTGCCCCGACCCGCGCTGCAGGAGGGGCCTACGCTACAGCACGAAGTAGGCCCGGTTAGCCGAAAAGATGGCGCTGGCCACGGTCGTCAGCCAAGGGTCAGGTGCGGGTGTTTCCCTCTTGCAGCCGTCTGCCAACTCAGCTTCGAACTCGGTGACGATCTCAGTCGATGCGGGCTTCGCAACAGTCTCACCGCTGGAGTCGTGGTCGTTATTGCGCTCGGCCTGAAGCAGTTCTCGCGCGGCCTCTCTTCGCATAGCAGTGTCGTCACTGGCCAGGTACTCGGAGCAGGGCATTGCCCCGTAATGCGGACCATCCGACGTCGCTTCCCCGTCTTGCGTGGTGAGTGCGACGGCCAGTGCCGCCCCCGCCAATGCCACGGCGGCAATGCCGAGGGCTACGGGTCTCGTCATTCGAAAGGCGCGCATGAGGTTCCCTCCCCTAGAACGCGCCACCTCCCCAGGCAGCGCCGAAACATGCTAAGCGGGCACTCGGCTTTAGAGGCCGTTCTCTTTCCGAACCTCGTGTGCTTGATTTCGCTGGTCAGGCGTGGAGTAGCTGCTGCGGGAGCCTGGGCCTGTTGCCGGGCGAGGAGTCGTGGAGGTCGTGGATGCCGTCGATGCGGGCGGTGCTGGAGACGCGGCAGAAGGCCGCAGCCGCGCAGGTGAAGCACCTCGAAGCCGAGCTGGAACGGGTGCGGGCGGCTCTGGCGGACGCGGAGGAGGTGCACCGGTGTCGGGTGATCGGCCTGGAGCAGTACTTGGAGGCGCTGGCCGAGGAGGACGCGCCCGCCGACGTGACCGGCGAGATGTCACAGAAGAAGGTGGTCGGACCGCGCCGTGCGGTGCCTCACCGGCGGCACGCAAATGAGGTGACGGAGCTGTCGCCGGACTATCAGTCGTTGATGGCCGCCGCGGCCGATGCGGGAGACGACGGGCTCGGTGCCCGGCGGGCGGCGGTGGTGCTGGGCTGGGACAGTGCGTCCGCTTCCCGCGTCGAAGGCGCCAGGGCACGGCTGAAGCGGTTGGTGGAACGAGGCTGGCTGGTCGAAGCGAAACCGGGCAGGTTCACGCTGCCTGTCCCGCCTTCGCAGCAGGACGCTGAGGTTGGGCGGCCAGGCGGCGGCTCATGAGCATGGTCATCGACCACAGGACGACGGCTTTGCCGGTGTCGGAGCGACGTTCGTAGTCCCGGACCAGGCGCCGGCTGCGCAGAAACCAGGCGAACGATCTTTCCACGACCCACCGGCGGGGCAGCACCTGGAACCCTCGTGTGTCGTCGCTGCGGCGGACTACGTCGAGGACGATATCGAGCTGGGCTGCGCTCCAGTCGACGAGGTGGCCGGTGTAGCCGCCATCGGCCCACACCCGTGCCAGCCGGCCGAAACGGTCCCTGGCCGCCGACAGCAGGACGCGGGCGCCGTCCCGGTCGGTGGTCGACGCCGGTGTGACCAGCACGTCCAGCAACAGCCCGAGGGTGTCGGTGAGCAGGTGCCGCTTGCATCCGTTGCCCTTCTTTCCCGCGTCGAAACCGCGTGAGGCGAGGCCGACAGTGGCGTCCGCCTTCACCGACTGCGAGTCGATGACCGCCGCACTCGGCTCCACATCGCGGCCCTCGGCCCGACGGACGGCCTCCCGCAGCCGGTCGTGCAGTTCGGCGACCAGTCCCGCATCCCGCCAGCGGACGAAGAAGGCGTACACGCGCGGCCAGGGCGGGAAGTCCGCGGGCATCGCCCGCCACTTGATGCCGTTGTCGACGAGGTAGCGCACCGCGTCGATCATCTGCCGGTGGCAGTAGCCCTCCGGCTGCCCGCCCCGGCCGGCCAGCCATCCCGGCACCGGCAGCAGATCCCGCACCAGGGCCCACTCGGCATCGCTCATGTCCGAGCCGTACCGGGGCCGGCGCCCCGGCCGGTCGGCCGCGTTTCCGAACCTGTGGGCGAGACAGTCACACCCAGGAGTGGACGAACTGGACTCGGCGACCACGACCACGCGACACTTCGACAACAGGGCCTCTTGCTTCTCGCTGGACTCGACATCCGCGAGCTACCAAGAGGCCCTTCCTTCATGCACCCGCCCGGACAGCTCACCCGAACCAGGCCCCTGTTCGCACCTGTCCGACCGCGCGAGCGGATAGAGAACAGGCAGTTAGGCAGCCACTTTGGCGCGAGCCTCGAAGATCATGGCCCCCACGTCGTGCTTCTCCGGGCAGGTCCACTACCTGCCCGACGCGCCGGAAGCTTACGGGGCCAAGATCACTCGCGCCAAAGCAGCTCCATCCCAAAGCCGTTCCGCCGACCCAACATACCAGCATCTATCAACACTCAGTCACCATCTGGTGTTGAAAGTGAAAATTCCCCCCTGCACCATCCGACTAGGAAAGTGAAAAATTCAGGACGAAGTTTATCGCGGTACCTATCGATTCTGGAATCATAGACTTTTGCCACACGAGCCCTGGCGACGCGCTGATAAAGGTCATGAGATCCGATATCGGAAAAGTCGTCCTCTTCTCCCTCATCAGCCCCCTCTCTCATGTCCTCTTCCATTTCTCGCCCAAGCATCCAGTCCAGAATCCCGCAGGCAGCACTGTCCTTACCATCGGGCAAACTCATGGAGTACCTGATGAAGTTTTGCCGTCCGTGCATCCACGGAGTCGTGACTTGCAGCAAGGTGCCGACCACGTCACCGGCAATTACCTCAGCCTGGTCGTAGGCCCACCGAAATCGCGGATATGTCAGCTCTGAGAGTACGGTATGCGCATCGCGTCTCGCGACGGGTGGCAGCAAATCCTGCACTGTCATGACGGACGGGCCGTGCCAACCAACTGCATCACTGGCGCTCAGCAGCCCAAATAGAACTGCGACTGCTGCGGCTCTAGCGTCTTCCTGCGCAAGGTTGAGCAGAGGAACGTCGAGAGCATTTTTTCTCTCTTGCTCTGCCCAAAACCTTCTGACACTCGCATCCGAATAGTTTGGAACAAACTCCGCGAGCGAGAGGGCATAGCGCACCTCATCATATTGGGAGGCGGCCGAGTTGATCGACTTGAGTAGCTCATCATTGGCAACTGTCCTGGTTTCTGGGGCACATAGCACTAGACCTGACCAGGCAGCAGACAGCGCGCCGCTCGGCTGTCTGCGTAAATCCCGCTCCGAACTCTGCACCATTACAGTTATGTGATACAGCGCCGATACGGTTGCACGCACAACGGCGGGCCGCAATGTGATAAATTCGAGAAGCCGCGCGCAGAAGGACACCAACGCGACTTTCTCCCATACGGCAGAAATCTGCTCGGCATCCTCAAGCGCCAGGCCAACGAACTTATTCGCTGCATCATCCAACCGCTCATCCAGAAACTGGATAGCCAACTGCGACGTAACATCCCATGACTCGTTGACTAGGTGCGTTCGGAGATCGCGATATAGCGACTCGGCATCTCCACTTTCCCTGACAAGTTGCCTGGCAGAGAAGTACTCCAAAAATGTCCTATGTGTGAACGAATAGATCCGTTCCCCGTCTGGATTCGTGCCGACATCTGTGAGTACCCAAGCACGCCCACGACAGTACTTAACGAACGCATCTGCCGCAGCGTCAGAACTGTCCCGATCCTCAAATTGTTGATCGAGTAGGTAATCAGACGTATAGCGAATTAGTTCCCGCTCCGTCATGCCACCGGTTTCTCCGGAGTTTCGCAGCATGCTCAGCGCAAGGCTAAACATCGCGAACTGGATGCCCCGCTCAAAAGGTTGCGCGACGGTTATGCCACGTGAAGCATCCCAGCGTTCAAACAGAAACTCTGAGCACCTCCGATAGAGATCAGGGCGATTACGTGGGATGTAGCCCTCACCTCGGTACAGGGCGCACATTAGCCCGAGCATGAGGGGATTTGAAGTTAGGTCTTTCGCGTGAGCGGCTTCAGCTAGAAATCTCCGAGCCGTGTGCCCATCATCAGCCGATGCTTTGACATGTGCGAACCATTTCTTCACATACTCGTTTTGTTGCACTGAATTGAAAGGTGAGAGGCTCGCCGTCGTGAAAAGGTTCTCGTCCAACGGCGCCATCTCGTATCCCACCCGTCGAGAAGTCACGAGAATTGATGCAGAGGGATAGGAGTGAGTGAAAGCCTCCACCGCGTCAACAATAGCCGTGCGGAGGCTCGTATCAGTCAACTCATCCAAACCATCGAAAATGACTACCCCGCGTCCGTTCAGTAGAAGATATTCGATGGCTCCTTTAGGGGCAGGCGTAGAGTAATCCGCTTTGCACTGCTTTTCAAGGTATTCAATGATTGATTGTTGATTGAATCTGTAATGGACCGCATAATCGCGAAGCACTACCCGTAGCGGTGTTTGTGGCGCTGACCCCGTGCCCATCCCCCTTGCAACATCGAGGGTGAGTTTTAATGCCAGAGTCGTTTTTCCCCCACCAGGGTCACCCAAGACGACGAGCCGACTCACTTGCCGCAAGAGCACCCGAACATCAGAGAACTCCTCTGCATCTGAACCTTTATTGTTCACTGCCAGGTTAGTCGGTACATACAACTGTGCAAAGGGGACTCGTGCACCTGATTCCGTTTGAGCTGGCCTAATCCGGCCATGCACGCGCGCACACTGTTGAGAGAGGCGCTTCGCAAATTGATCGATTTCCGACAGATCCGCGATCTTGCGATGCAATTGAGCGTTTCTGGCCACAGAGGCGATATGGGCAGAAATGATTTCAGGCGTAAAGCTGCGCTTGCTAACGCCACTTTCCATTTGGTGGCGATTAACCTCCCGCCATGAGATCGCTGCAACCTCAGAGAAAAGCGCCTGACATACTAGTTTCATGTTACGGTCCTCGACGCCTACGTAGCGACGAAGCGATAGCTCGAGCGTATTCTTTAACTCATCAAGGTGTGCCTCCGGACTGCCAGGCATGCACCCTGCTACTGCAATCTCGAAACAGAGGTTTTCAAACTCCCCGGAATTCATGAAACTGAGGATGTTTTCACGATCGAAAGCTGAAATGCCCGCCAACGCGTCGTTCACTTCATCCGAGCCATTGAATTGCGCCTGCGCGGAACGTTTTTTGATGGCGCGCCGCTCCAGTTGGGAGCGTGCACCACCCAGCACAAGAGGGCCTACTGCGCGTCCGGCAGCCTTGCCCGCAGCAGCTGCAATACTCGTCGTGATCGGATCTGGCACGTCTCCCCCTTGAGACTCGACAGTCAGCCAAGAGGATAGGGCAAAGGTGCGAGCTGTAGGTCTGTTTCGATGTACTTCAGATGCAGAGCTGAGACAGACGTAACCTCTCTGTCGGCAGCCTGCCCGATCGGATCGGAAGGCGCGTACGACGCACAAAGCCAGTTGACTTGGTGGGACCGGTTACGCCGGTGGCGTGTATACCCCTAGGGCTCGACGCCAAGGAAGTGCACCACAGCCGCACCAGATCGAGCGGGGAGCAGCGGGGAAGTACAGTGAAGACAGCCTAGGCGGATCAGGCCATAATCGAACCTTCGTCCAGGTCGGCGCCCGAACCAACCGCAAATGATCGCAGCTTCCCAAGCTGAGGGCTCGGGGTGGCCGACTCCAACTCGTCCCGACGGCCCGGCCGACGTGGTCGCTCCCGGTGACGGAATTTGCACCGTGGCTGAAGCCGGTCGGGGTGCAGCGAGACATACGCGCGCCTGGTCGGTCGGCGCGCCCGACGTCGGGGCAGGCTGTCGGTGGCTGGGGTCCATGCGGCCCGTGCGACGGTGGCTGTCATCGGCCGGCGAACCGGTTGCTGGTGATCAGCTCTGGACCGACTCTGGGCCGCGCGAGGACGCCCAGCAATGACAGAAGCCCACGGCATGGTGTTCAGAACCGTGGGCTTCGTCGAGCTTCTTGTTCGGCGGGGCCGGCAATCAGGAGACCGGCATCCCAGGTCGCACGGAGCAGGCCGCAGCAGAGGAAGCTGCCTCAGTCTCTGAGACGACGCAGCCCCCTTCAGGGTCGATGAGGGTCGCTCACCACCAGGAGGTGACCGCGGCTGACTGCAACGCGGAGAACATCCCGCAGCGACCCGGCCAGTTCCCTCGCCAGCGGGTGCAAGTCCTCCAGGCCGACGTCCTGGTCGTCGAGGATCTCGGAGGCATGCTCCAGCAACTCGGCCGCCGTCCCCAGCTGCACCGCTTCGATGTTGTCCGCCAGGCGGGACATGTAGCTGGCCTTGTCGTCGGTGTCCAAGTAGCAGGGCTTCCCGCCGGGCCCCGACCACGGGAGGAGGCGCAGTTCGTTCGGTGCCGTCATCGTTGGGTTCCCTTCTCATCAGTGACGTCGTGGGTGGTGAAGACCGCGTCGACGCGATCCCCTGGGAACACGAGGAAGGCGGCCTCAACGACTCGACCGGTGGAGTCGGTCGCGACCCGGGTGATCGCGAGGGCTGCCGCCGTTGGGCCGATCCGGAGGACGGATGCCTCGTCCGGTGTCGGTGGACGAGCACGTACCGTCTCCCGGACAGTTGCCGGTGCCGAACCGAGGACGGCGAATCGCGTGGCCGTGTTCCGCCATGAGGAGTCGTCGCCCAGCACCCCGGCCGGCGCCAAGTCGCGCGGGATGTAGATGCGGGCCAGACCGTGCGGTGAGTCCCCCTCGTGGCTGATGCAGAAGAACTCAGCGAGAGGACTGCCCGCCGGCACCCTCAGCAAGGACGTCAGATGGCCGTCTGCCTGCACGGTGGCGGTGCGAACAGTCACGCGCATGGCCGCTCCAGCGGCGGTCCATGGATCCAGCGTTCCCCATCCCCCGACGTACACGATCTTGCGGAGTGAGCGGCGGACGAAGTTGCCTTTCCCGTGGATCTTCTCGACGAGACCTTCGCTTTGGAGGACTGCGAGCGCACTCCGCAATGTGGTCGTACTGACCTTGTACCGGTCGGCCAGGTCTGCCTCGGAGGGCAGGCGTTCACCTGGTTTGACTGCGCCGGCTGTGATCTGGCGCCGCAGATCGTCGGCGATGTCGTGATGGCGTGAAGGCACGGACCGGGTCACCGCCTTCTCTGCACGCGAACGGCGGCGAGCCGGGTTCGCGTGTGTATGGTCAGCAGCTCGCCCGACTCGAAGAGGAGTCGTTTGGCCCCTTGGGGGAGTTGGAAGAGGTCCATGACACGGCACGCTCTGCCGCCCAGTTGGATGACGCCACCACGCTGCACGGTGGTCGCCGTGACCTCGACCGTGGAAACCAGCGCGCCACCCGGTGCCCAGCCGATCACCGCTCTACCTCCCTGGGCTCTGAGCAGCCCTGGAGCGAGTGACACGGGCAGGCGCACGTCTCGTAGACAACCGGCAGGTCGATCGGCGCGGAGATGGGAGAGGACTCCGTGCAGAGCGGATGTGTGCCCATATGGCAGGCGGTCGACCGGTAGGGGACGGCCGAGGCGTCGGTGACGCGAAGCTGTTGGCGTGGAGACATCAGCCGGCCCCCGCGAGAGTCGACCACGCTTCAGCCGGCAGATGGGAAGCGACGACCACCGCCCGTGGCCGTACTCGTTCCTCCCAGGCCAGCACGTAGGGGCGGACGAGTGCGGTGTCCTCCCCTGCGAGCGGGAGTCGATGGTCGGCGCTGTCGGAGAACCGGCCCAGTGGCGGCCGCGACGCATCGGCGGACGCCGGGAAGGTGGGGGCGACCGTCGGCAGGGAGGGCGTTAAGGTGCGGCGGTGCCTGCCCTTGGGGGCGTACCGCGCTCTGGCGAGCGAGACGGCACGGCGGATACGGTTGAGCACGCTGCTCAGCTCCTATCGCTGATGGCTCGGTCCCCCGACATCGCCCGTCGCGGGGACCGCTTTGTGTACGACCGCCCAGAGGGTGCGGCCGTTCAGGCTGGTGGCGAGGAGGCCGAACCGATCTGCCTCGGCCACGACTTCCAGGGCCTTCCGCCATGAGTCGGCGGAGAGCGCTTCCGGTACCTCCGCTTCGATCGACGTGTACCGGTCGTGCTCCTCCACGCGCGTGGCAAGCCCGATGGCGGACAGCCGGGCGGCGATGGCCGCCGCGCGAGATCCCGAAGCGGGCACAGGGCAGCCTCCGTCAACCGGCGATCACTTTCAGTGAAGCTAGTTAACTAGGTTAGAGCTAGTGGACTAGATTTTCCATATGCCTGAGCAGCCGCCCTATCTCCGCATCGCCGACGAACTCCGGCGCCGGATCGCGGAGCACGTATGGGAGCCCGGGGACCGTCTGCCGTCCCGCGCCCAGATCGGCCAGGAGTACGGGGTCGGCGAGAACGTGGTCCGCCGTGCGCAGGAACTGCTGATCTCCCAGGGTGTGCTGGAGGGCCGCGCCGGTTCTGGCACGTATGTCGCCGAGCCCCGGCAGCGCATGCGCATGGTCCGGTCGTCGGCGCGTGAGCGGCCCGACGGGTCTCCGTTCCGAGCGGACATGAAGGCCGCGGGCAGGCAAGGGGACTGGGAGAGCCGGACCGAGGCCAAGGTGCCGGCTCCGGCGGACATCGCGGCGCGGCTCGGCATCAGCCAGGGTGATCTGTGCGTCCGAACGACGTACGAGTTCCTGGGCGACGGCAGGCCGGTGCAGCTGTCCACGAGCTGGGAGCCGTACGACCTCACCGCCGGCACCATCATCGTCCTGCCCGAGGGAGGCCCGCATGCCGGGGCGGGTGTCGTGAACCGCATGGCCGCGATCGGAATCACCGTCAGCCATGCCGTGGAGCAGCCCGAGCCGAGGCAGGCGACCGCCGAGGAGGCGTCACTCCTGGGCATCCAGAAGGCCGCGCTCGTCACGCACATCCGGCGGACGTACTACAGCGACGAGGGACGGCCCGTAGAGACGGCGGACATCGTGGTGCCCGCCGCTCACTGCGAGATCGTCTACGAGATTCCGATCAATCGCTAACTCCGCTCCCACAGGGCGCCTTCAGATCGGCGCGCCGAGTAGGGTCCGCAGGCATGACCACCTCTCCTGATCACGTCGGCAGCAGAGAAGACCTGGCAGCCTTCATTCGTTCCCTGCGTCGCAGCCACGCCGAGAAAGGGAGCTCTTGGGAGAACACGGACCTGCCGAGCTTCTTGGAGGCCTTGGCCGCCTGGATCGACGATGCGGACGGGTGGTACGGCAACACCCGCCGGGAGTTGCCGCCCGGCAGTGACTGGACGTTCTTCGCCCGAGCCCTGCAAGCGGCGACCGTGTACGAGTAGCCGAACCGTGTCGGATGCGTGTCGAAGACCAGTCGATGACACGCGCGGCAAGCGAAGACAAGCAGGTCAGCAGGGCGGTGACTCGTGATCCACCAAGCGCCACCTAAGCGCTTGGCGCAGGCTCGAGTCATGCCGGGAGCGCCAGGCTTCGCCCTCCCCGCCGACGGGGCGTCTTCGTTTCCGGGTCGGCGGATGTCCGGGCCGGTCATCGGTTCAGGACCGGTCGTCGGGGAAGATCAGTGTCGGCGAAGTGCTGATCATCGCCAGGGATACCAGGCCGAGGGCCAGCCGGCCGAGGGCTTGGGCGCCGTGCCAGTCGTGCGGGGCGCCGAAGACCACCCAGATGCCCAGGGCGATGCCCGCGCCCATGATCACCGCGCCACCGAGGCGACGTAAGCCGTGACTCATGCGGGCATCCTCGCCCATCGCGGAACGGCGCTCAACGCGGCCGTGAGCGCCGGGAACCGATCACGCCAGGGCCGGCAGGAAGCCTCCGTGGGCCGTGCCCGAGGTGAGCAGGGCGGGCCAGTCGAGGGTCTCCGGGAGCCGGTCCACGGACAGCACCACCGCGCCGCCGGCCCGCTCGGTGTCGTCGCACCAGTCGGCCATGCGGCCCGGCGCCGTGCCGTCGTCGGTGTCACCGATCACCGGCGCGGCGAGCGCGGGGACGACTACGCCGTGGTCGCCGGGGCCGTCCACGACGCACAGGGTGAGCCGGGGCACGATGCTCCAGCCCTCGCACGGGGGTATCTCCCCGCCGGGCGCGGTCAGAGGCGGCAGGGCGTCGTGGACGGGCGCTCCCGCCAGCACCAGCACGGGCGTGGCGCCGCGGACGAACAGCGTGTTTCCGGGATCGAGCAGCATGAGCGCCACCCTCTCAGGCCGCCGACCTCCCGGGAAACGCCGACCCCCACCCCACGGCTGCCGGCCCACTCCCTACGGCTGCCGGCCCACTCCCTACGGCTGACTCGTACCCCCGACTACCAGCCCGCTCCCTACGACTGTCGGCCCGCGTCCACGACTACCGCCCCCGCCCTACGGTTGCCGGCCGGCCTCCTCCGGTCTCTCCCCGCGGTTCAGTTTCCGCAGTGTCTCCCTGCTCCAGCCGGAGATGCGGGCCAGGTCCGACTGGCGGACGCCGCCTATGGCCGCGTCGCGCAGGGAGGACTGGAGTGCCTCCGTCGCCTCCTCCAGGCGGGCCAGGGCCTCGCGACGGCGGCCGGCGTCCCTGCGCACCTTGTGTTCCAGGACGCTGGGCAGGGTGAACACCGAGGGCCGGCCGCCGGTTCCCTGCACCCGGACGAGGATCCGCAGGGCGGGCGCGTCGGGGGCGACCAGGGCCGCCACGGTCTGCCGGTGGTGGGCCATGTAGCGGTCGAAGGCCTGCACGGCGGCGTCGGCGGCGTGGTACCCGTAGAACCAGCTCGGAGTGACGGCCTGGGTGCGCCAGTCGTCGGGGCCCCCGCGCTGCACCTCGACGGCGAACACCATCCGCTGCGGACGCGCCTCTTCCATGGCTCCCCCTCTTGGAAGTCACCTTGTCCGACCATGGACCACGAGCTACCGCCCGACCAGCGAACCGCGGCCCGGAGAGCAGGCCGGGCCACCTGTTGTTTGCGCTGGTCAGCAGGGGCCTCACCAGGATCCCTCACTTCAGTGAAACGTGCCACTGTTCAAGCGCCAACAACCGCGCGCCGAGGCCTTGTTGAGGCCCGCTTCCGCATCGGCGCCGAACGCCCCGCCCGGAACGGCCGGTTCACGGGGTGGGTACAGTCCCTCCCGGGACAGGGGAGGGACACGCCGTGCGGCTTCGTTGTGTGGTGCTGGACGACTTTCAGGGAGTGGCCACCGAGATGGCCGACTGGTCGGTGCTCGGGGACCGGGTGGAGGTCGTCGCGCTGCGCGAGCACCTCCACGACGAGGACGTCCTCGCCGCGGTCCTCGCCGACTACGACATCGTCGTCACCCTGCGCGAACGCGTCCCCTTCCCCGGCTCCCTGATCTCCCGCCTCCCCCGGCTGAAACTCCTCATCGCCTCCGGGATGCGCAACAGCGTCATCGACTACGCCGCCGCCGAGGCGCACGGCGTCACCGTGTGCGGTACGGAGAGTTCGGGCACCCCGCCGGTCGAGCTGACCTGGGCGCTGCTGCTCGGTCTCGCCCGGGGCGTCGTCCAGGAGAACAACGCCCTGCGCGCGGGCGGCCCGTGGCAGTCGACCGTCGGCGCCGATCTGCACGGCCGTCGGCTGGGGCTGCTGGGACTGGGCCGGATCGGCAGCCGGGTGGCACGGGTCGGCCTCGCCTTCGGGATGCGGGTGTGCGCGTGGAGCCGGAACCTCACCGAGGAGCGGGCCGAGGAGGTGGGCGTGGAACCGGCCGGTTCCAAGGAGGAACTCCTCGCCGGCAGCGACTTCGTCTCCGTCCACCTGGCCCTCGGCGACCGCACCCGCGGCCTCGTCGGCGCGGCCGAACTCGCCCTGATGAAGCCGACCGCCTATCTGGTCAACACCTCCCGCGCGGCCATCGTCGACCAGGACGCGCTGCTGGCCGCGCTGCGCGAGGGCCGGATCGCCGGCGCCGGCGTCGACGTGTTCGACATCGAGCCGCTGCCCGCCGACCACCCGATGCGCACCGCGCCCCGCCTCCTGGCCACACCCCACCTCGGCTACGTCTCCCAGGCCAACTACACGACGTACTTCGGCCAGGCCGTCGAGAACATCCAGGCCTACCTCGCGGGCTCCCCGGTACGACGGCTGCCCTGAACCCCGCCCCGACGGCCGCCCCGAGCCGTGCCCTGACGGCCGCCGACCCGGAAACGAAGACGCCCCGTCGGCGGGGAGGGCG
>NZ_JACBWZ010000800.1 GCF_013870595.1 Streptomyces sp. WELS2
TGGCCACGGCGCCGAGCGCTGGAGCCAGGGGCCCGGAAGACGGCCGCCTACCCCCGGGCGGCCGTGAGCCGGGCCTCGGCCGTGGCCAGGATCTCGGTGACCCGGAGTCCGAACGCGGCGTCGCAGGCGTGCGGGCGGCCGGTGCCGGCGGCCCGCACCAGCGCGTCGGCGGCCCGTGAGAGCGCGGCGACCGCTCCCTCCGCACTCCCGGGCATGACCGACACGCCCGCCTCGCCCCGCAGCTCCACCTCGGCCCCGGCCGCCGCCGGCGGGGCCGTCAGGCTCAGCGTGAGGGAACTGGACGCACCGGTGGCGTGGTCGAGTACCAGATGGACGGTGTCCGCGGGACCGTGTGCCGCCGCCGCGACCTGCCGTACGTCGCCGAGCACCGGCAGCAGCACCGACAGGGCGTGCGGGCCGACGTCCCACAGCGCGCCCTTCTCCCGCCGCCACGGCGAGGCCGCGAACGGGCTGTCGCCCGTGAACACCGCGCCCAGCCAGTGTGCCCGCGCCGTGAACCAGCCCGCCACGGCGGCCTGTTCCTCGACCCAGGCGTCCGGCTCCTTCTGGAAGCGGGCGGTGAAGAACACCACCGACGCCACCCCGGCCCGCTCCACCGCCTCCACCACGGCCCGTCCCCCGGCGGCCGACACCGCCAGCGGCTTGTCCAGCAGCAGATGACGGCCCGCACCGGCCGCCCGTACCGCCAACTCGGCCTGCACGGACGGCGGCAGGGCCACCGCCACCGCGTCCACGTCGGCCAGCAGCGCGTCCACGTCGGCGTACGCGGCGACCCCGTACCGCTCCGCCAGCTCCGCGGCCGCCTCCGGCCGGCGGCCCCAGACCCCGGCGAACCGGAGCCCGGGGTGTCCGGCGAGGGCGGGAGCGTACGTGGCCCGCGCCCACGGGCCCGTCCCCAGCAGTCCGATGCGCATGTCGCCTTCCCCTCTCACAGCCGTTCCCCGTCTCCTTCAGGATGGTGCGCCGCGCTCGCCCCGCGCGCACCCGCCATCCACGGGTTCCCGCCCCGCGAGCCATGTGGCGATGGTGGCGGCGATCGGCTGGCCGGTGTCCATCTCCACGAAACCGAACTGGCCGGACTGGTTGCACTCCAGGAACCACCAGATGCCGTCCGCGTCCTCCGCGAAGTCGAAGGCCCCGTACGCCAGTTCCGCACCCGCCATGTACCGCAGCACGCCCTCGGCGACCCGCGGTGGCACGTCCGCGGGCAGCCAGGGAGAGACCGACGGGGCGAACCGGACGTCCACGTCGTCCGGGTGGGCGTCCGGGTCGGCGGGCTTGCGGGCGGCCAGCAGCGTGTCGCCGACGACGGTGAGCCGGATGTCGGCCCGTTTGGCGATCCGCCGTTGCAGCAGGGTCGGCCCGTAGGCCACCGCGGTGAAGTCGGTGTCCGGCGCGACCCGGCTGGTCGGCACGGACCGGGGCGGCTCCTGCGGATGCGCCCCGGAGACCGGCTTGACCACCAGGTCCGGGAAGCGTTCCGCGAACTCCCGCGCCGCCTGCGGGAACGTCGTGATGAGGGTGGCCGGCACCGCGAGGCCGCTGCGCTGGGCCAGGCCCAGCTGCCAGGGCTTGTGCCGGGCACGGCGGGCGGCGTCCGGATGGTTCATCCAGCGGGCGTCGCTGCACCGCAGCATGCCGTACAGCGCCTGCGACGACTCCTCCGTCAGCCAGGCGGAGGGCTGGGCGGCGCGGGCGGCCGGGGTGCCCGGTCTGCGCACCCAGACGGAGCGCAGACCGTCCATGCTCACCAGGCGCCCGCCGACGGACAGATGCCCCCGGCAAGCGCCCCGCACGTACTCGCCCGACAGTGCCACCCCGTTGGTCAGATCGGCGGGGTCGAGCCGGACGACGGGCACGCCGGCCTCGCCCAGCCGGAGGACCACCATGTCCGCCGTCACGTCTTCCTCACTGGTCAGGATGAGTACGGTCATCTGTGGGGGTCCGCGGCTCAGTCGTCGAAGTGCGTCTTGGACCCGGCGGTCGAGGTCGTGGTCCCCAGTGCTCTCAACGTCGCGTGGTCGGTCGCGGCGACCCGCCCGTCCGGGAGGACGTTCAGTTGCAGTCCGGAGTCGTACACGTACGGCGTGGTGACGTCCAACTGCACAGCGGGGCGCGCGTAGTTGAGCGTGAACGGTTGCATGGTCTCTCCCTGATTAGGCTTTCACGTCCTTATACGAATCGAACGAGTGATTGGTTTCCTCACTCTCCGTGACCACGGCTCGGAGAGCGCCGTGGACTCCTACCGCGCGAGCGTCTCCCGCGCCGCCGTCAGGGCCTGTTCGGCGTACCCGCGCCCGAACAGCACCGCGTGCACCAGCAGCGGGAACAGCTGGTGCAGCTTCACCCGGTCCCGCCAGCCGTCGGCCAGGGGTGCCGCCTCCTGGTAGCCGGCCAGCACCCGGTCCAGGTGCGGGCAGCCGAACAAGTGGAGCATCGCCAGGTCCGTCTCCCGGTGTCCGCCGTGCGCGGCCGGGTCGATGAGCCGGACCTCGCCGTCGGTGCCCCACAGCACATTGCCGTTCCACAGGTCGCCGTGCAGCCGGGCGGGTGGCTCGGCCGGACCCGCCACCTCCGGCAGCCGCGCGCACACTTGCTCGAACACGCTCGCCTCGGCCGGACGGAGCGCGCCGTGGTCGACGGCGCCGCGCACATAGGGCAGCACCCGGTGCTCGGCGTACCACGACGGCCAGTCGGTTCCCGGCGCGTTGCGCATGGGGGCCAGGCCGATGCAGGCGTCCTC
>NZ_JACBWZ010000801.1 GCF_013870595.1 Streptomyces sp. WELS2
AGGACTACCTGCTCGGCATCCGCCTCGGCCGGGCCAAGGAACTCCTCGCCACCACCGAGCTGCCCGTCGCCGCCGTCGCCCGCCGCGTCGGCTACGACGACCCCGCCTACTTCTCCCGGCTGTTCACCCGGCGCGTCGGCCTCGCCCCGGTACGCTTCCGCGCCCGGCAGGGCCGTACCGTGCCCGGCGGCTGGAGCGACCGCGTCCCCGACCCCGGCGATCCGCCGCTGATCCAGTCCTCGGACACCTCCTCGACGCGGCCCGCGCAGCGCATAGGGTTGGCCCTCATGACGACCAGCAACACCGGCACCGATGCCATCGACCCCGAGGTCCGCCAGGAACTGGAGCGGCTGCGCGAGAGCATCGACAACATCGACGCGGCCGTCGTCCACATGCTCGCCGAGCGCTTCAAGGCCACCCAGCAGGTCGGCCGGCTCAAGGCGCAGCACCGGCTGCCGCCCGCCGACCCGTCCCGCGAGGCCCGGCAGATCGCCCGGCTGCGCCTGCTCGCCGAGAACGCCAAGCTCGACCCGGCCTTCGCCGAGAAATTCCTCAATTTCATCATCGCCGAGGTGATCCGGCACCACGAGCGGATCGCCGAGAACGCCCAGAGCGGGCAACCGGCGCACGACGCACCGGCCGGGCACTGACCGGGCACCGCCCAGGGCGCCGGGGGGAAGCGTCCGGACCGGGCGCGCGCAGGGGCCGGGACCGATGTACCGGTCCGCCCCTGTGCGCTGTCGGCGGCATCAGGCAGCATGGCCTCCATGTCCGTACTCACGCGCGATGAAGCGCAGCTCCGAGCAGAGATCCTCGACGTCCACCGGTACACGGTCGAACTCGACCTCACCACCGGCGACGAGACCTTCGACTCCCGTACCGCGATCCGGTTCACCACCCGGTTCGACGGGGACACGTTCGTCGAGTTGAAGCCTGCCGAGCTGCACGGCGTCACGCTCGACGGACAGCCGCTCGACACCGGCTCGCTCACCGGGAACCGGCTGTCGCTGAAGAACCTCACCGCCGGCGAGCACGAGCTGCGCGTCCACGCCGCCATGCGCTACTCCCGCACCGGCGAGGGCATGCACCGCTTCACCGACCCCGGCGACGGCGAGACGTACGTCTACACCCAGCTGTTCATGGACGACGTGCAGCGCGTCTTCGCCGCCTTCGACCAGCCCGACCTGAAGGCCGTCTTCGAGGTCCGCGTCACGGCCCCCGAAGGCTGGACCGTCCTCGCCAACAGCGTCACCACCCGCCACGGCGACGGCGTCTGGCAGGCCGCGCCCACCCCGCCGATCTCCACCTACCTGGTCGCCGTCGCCGCCGGCCCCTGGCACTCGGTGCGCACCGAACACCGCGGGCTGCCCTTCGGCGTCCACTGCCGCCGCTCCCTCGCCCCCCACCTCGACGCCGACGAGATCCTCGACATCACGCGCGCGTGCTTCGACCGCTACCACGAGAAGTTCGAGGAGCCCTACCCCTTCGACTCCTACGACCAGGCGTTCGTCCCCGAGTTCAACGCGGGCGCCATGGAGAACCCGGGCCTGGTCACCTTCCGCGACGAGTTCGTCTACCGCTCCGCCGTCACCGACACCGAACGGCAGTCCCGCGCCATGGTCATCGCACACGAGATGGCCCACATGTGGTTCGGCGACCTCGTCACCCTCAAGTGGTGGGACGACATCTGGCTGAACGAGTCCTTCGCCGAGTACATGGGCTACCAGACCACCGCCGAGGCCACCCGCTTCACCGGCCCCTGGACCGAGTTCGGCGTCACCCGCAAGGCCTGGGGCTACGACGCCGACCAGCGCCCCACCACCCACCCGGTCGCCCCCGACCACGTCGACGACACGGCCTCCGCCCTGCTCAACTTCGACGGCATCTCCTACGCCAAGGGCGCCTCCGCGCTGCGCCAGCTCGCCGCCTGGCTCGGCGAGAAGGACTTCCTCGCCGGCATCAACACCCACTTCGCCCGGCACAAGTTCGGCAACGCCACCCTCGCCGACTTCATCGACTCCCTCGCCTCGGCCACCGACCGCGACGTGGCCGCCTGGGCCGACAGCTGGCTGCGCACCACCGGCGTCGACACCCTCACCCCGGCGATCACCGCCGCCGGCGGCACCTGCGCGCTGACCGTCGACCACGCGGGCAGCCGCCCGCACCGCCTCTGCGCCGGACTGTACGACCACGACATCGCCGACGAGGGCCGGCTGGTGCTGCGCGAGCGCATCGACCTCGACCTGCCGCGAACCGGCCCGCAGCCCATCGGCAAGCGCCCCGCGCTGGTCGTCCTCAACGACGGCGACATCACCTACGCCAAGATCCGCTTCGACGCCGCCTCCTTCGAGGCCCTGCGCACCGGACTGTCCGGACTGCCCGACCCGCTCACCCGCGCGGTCGTCTGGAACGCCCTCAGGGACGCCGTACGCGACGGTGACCTCCCGCCCGCCGCCTACCTGGAGACCGCCCGCGCCCACCTGCCCCGCGAGACCGACCTCGCCATCGCCCAGGGCGTCCTCGCGTTCGCCGCCGGCCAGCTCGCCGACCAGTACCTCGCCCCGGCCCACCGGCCGGCCGCCCTGACCACCCTCACCTCCCTCTGCCGCGACCTGCTGCGCCGCACCGAGGACGGCGACCACCCCGGCCTGCGGCTGATCGCCGTACGCCACCTGATCGACGTGGCCGCCCACCCCGAGACCATCGCCGCCTGGCTCGCCGACGGCACCGTGCCCGGCGGACCCGAACTCGACCCCGAACTGC
>NZ_JACBWZ010000802.1 GCF_013870595.1 Streptomyces sp. WELS2
CACCAGCGGGAGGAAGACGTACAGGCCCAGCGTCTGGATGACGCTCAGGCCCCGATCCGGCCACCGGCTGGTCCAACGCCTTCGTCAAGCAGGCCACCGCGCTGCTGCCCGCGTTCGACGGGGCCAGGACGAAGGACTGGGTGTCGGTCGACTTCGGGCGCGTCCGCACCTTCGACCGGGTGGCCGTCTCCTTCACGGCCGACGCGGGCCACACCCCGCCCGCGCGGGCCGAGGTGGCGGTGTGGAACGGGCACGCCTACGTGCCGGTGACCGGGGCGAGGGTGGAGTGGGCCACCGCCTCCGACCGCCCCACGGTCATCACCTTCGACCCGGTCCGCGGCTCCCGGCTGCGCCTGACCCTCACCAGCGCCCGCCCGGGTCGGCCGGAGGGAGCGGTGCGCATCGGCACGCTGGACGTGTGAGGGACGGGTCGAGAGCCTGCGGTACCGCGCCGCAGGCCATCCCACCTGGGCGTATTTACGCGTGAGTACCCGCGCGGTACCGTGAGGGCATGCCAGCTCTCAACGTGGAGTTCAGCGAACGGGAACTAGAGGACCTGCGCCAGATCGCCAAGGAGCGCGGTACGTCGATGAAGGCCCTGGTGCGCGAGGCCGCCGCCGCCGACATCGCCCGGCACCGCGCCCTGCAGGAGGGCGCGGAGGCCTTCCGCCGCTTCTTCGCCGGCCATGCCGAGGAGTTCGCGGCGGCCTTCCCCGACGACGAGCGCCCCGGCAGGGGCGAGGCCGCCTGACCGATGCCCTCCGTCATCCACATCGACGTTCCCTGGCTGCTCCAGCGGCACGAGGAGGTCCTGCCCGACCAGCCCGCCGTGGACGACTTCTCGGCTCTGGTCGCGGCCGTCGCCCGGCACCGGGTGGACCCGCCCCGGCTCGGCGTCGACTCCGACGCGGCCTGGCGGGCCGCCGCCCTGCTGCACACCCTCGCCGTGCTCAAGCCGCTGCCCGCCGCCAACGCCCGCTTCGCCTGCGCCACCGCCGTCGCCTACATGTTCGTCAGCGGTGCCGGTATCGACCCGCCCTACGGCGCGCTCGTCGACCTCGCGCGGGACCTCATCTCCGGCAAGACCGACGTCTACGGCGCTGCCGACCGGCTCCGCTCCTGGCAGATCTGACCCCGCTCCGGCCGGTGGAGGAAGCCGCCGGAGCCGCCGGCCGGAGCGGGGCCTCTCGGGGAGGACCGGACCCCAGTCCACCACCGCACCGCGCCCTTCGGGAGCGTGCGCGTCCGGCGGGTGCGTGTGCCCGCTTCACACGGGGCGCACGGGGCCGGGCGGCCCGGTGCGCGACCGGACGGGAACCGTCCACGCGGTGATCACTTCATGAACACGGGGAGTCATGAAGAGGCTCGAGGCGAGCGGAGCCGGAATGTTTCAGGACGATTAACGACGCGCTGATTTTCGGCCATCCAGTCCGTCCCCGGAGGGGAGAACCGCTCTGTTACGGGGTCCCGGCGTTCGATTTCCGTGACTTCGCGCCACTGATTCAACACGAAAGGTTACCGAAACCCATGGGTTCGATGTGAGTTTCGGCGGTGGACTCGGCAGAGTGGCGCACGCCGCCTCCGGCACCCGACCGGGCCGGAGCCGGCAACCCGTCTGTTCGAGCGGAAGGATGCACACAATGCGGAACACCGCGCGCTGGGCAGCGGCCCTCGGCCTCACGGCCGCCGCCGTTTGCGGACCCCTGACCGGGGCCGCCGTCGCTGCACCGGGCGCCGCCCCGTCGTCGCTCTACGCCCCCTCGGCACTGGTGCTCACCACCGGCCACGGCAACGACGCGGCCACCGCCACTCCGGAGCGCGCCGTCACCCTGAACTGCGCGCCCACGGCCTCCGGCACCCATCCCGCCCCGGCCGAGGCCTGCGCCGAACTGCGCGGCCTCAACGGCGACCTCGACGCCCTCAAGCCCGCCGACGGCGTGATGTGCACCAAGGTGTACGACCCCGTCGTGGTCACGCTCCAGGGCGTCTGGCAGGGCCAGCGCGTCTCCTACGAGCGCACGTTCGGCAACGCGTGCATGAGGGATGCCGTGGGCGGCAGCCTCTTCGCGTTCTAGGACCGGGATCGCGCGGAACCCCGTGAACGCCGGATCAGGCCCGCAACTGGGGAGTGCGGCCCCTGGGTCGGGGAACCTGCGATCTCGTAACCGGGGCAGGCGGGCGGAGTGGGGCCGCCCGCCGGCTCCGGGCACCACAGCCGCTCCCCGGCCGGTCCGTGGGGGGCCGTCCGGGGAGCGGCGAAAAACGTACGGTTTCAACGCGGCGGATCGGCCCTGCGCCGGTGGCTCGTGTCGCACCAGGGGTAGCGGCGACTGCGCCGACAGGTACACAGAGCGACGCGGAACCGGTCCGAGCGGACCGTGGTCCCGTCCTCCAGTTCGACTTCCACGGGCCCTTCCATCAGGAGGGGCCCGCGCCGTCGCACGATGACCCGCCGGGCGGGCACGGGGGAGGCACCGGACTCGCGCGGAGCGCTGTCAGCGGGGTCGTTCGGCACGGATGACCACCAGCTCTTCCTTGTCGTCGGCCGGCGCGAGCAGCCCGCGCCGGCGCAGCCAGTCCTCCCGGGAGCGCAGCACCGGACCGAAGGGGACCCGGCGGCGCCGGACCACCTCGGCCTTCAGACCCGCCGCCCGCAGCAGTTCCAGGGTGCGATCGGGGCCGCTGAGCGCCGAGTGCACGAGCAGCAGCAGCCCGCCGGGGCGCAGCAGCGCCGGGGCGTCCCGGCAGATCCGGTCCAGCAG
>NZ_JACBWZ010000803.1 GCF_013870595.1 Streptomyces sp. WELS2
GAGCGGGCGCCTCCCGGACGGCGCGAGCTGGATCGCCGACCTGCCCGACCGCTGGAACGGCACCCTGCTGCTGTTCAGCCACGGCTACGGCCCCACCACCGCCCAGGACGCCCCCTCCCCCGCCGCCGGCCGGGCCCTCCTGGCCGAGGGCTACGCGCTGGCCGGCTCCTCCTACGACCCCAACGGCCCCTGGTGGGCGCTGGAGAGCGCCGAGCGCGACCAGCTCGCCACCCGGGAGGCGTTCGCCGCCGCCGTGGGCCGCCCCGACCGAACCCTGTCCGTCGGGCAGTCCATGGGCGGCCTGGTCAACGCCCGGCTCGCGCGGGACGCGGACGGCGGCATCGACGGCGCCCTGGGCCTGTGCGGCCTGGTCGCCGGCGGTGTCGACCTGGAGAACTACCAGTTGGACGCCGAGTACACGATCGCGTCCCTGCTCGCCCCGGAAGAACACCTGCGGCTGGTGGACTTCGCCGACCAGGACACGGCCGCCGCGACCGCGGCCCGGCTCACCGCCGCCGTGGAGCGTGCCCAGGCCACGCCCGCGGGCCGGGCGCGGATCGCGCTCGCCGCCGCGTACCTCAACCTGCCCGACTGGGCCCCGGGGCAGAACCCGCCCGCGCCCGGCGACGCCGAAGGGCAGGAGGCCCAGCAGTACGCCTGGTTCGCCCAGGGCGTGCTGTCGTTCATCGTGCCCGCGCGCTACTCCGTCGAGCAGTCGGCGGGCGGCAACACCTCCTGGAACGCGGGTGTGGACTACGCCGGGCTGCTGCGCTCCTCGGAGCACGCCGACCAGGTCCGGGCGCTGTACCGGACGGCGGGACTGGATCTGCGCGCCGATCTCACCGCCCTGACCCGCGGCGCCCGGGTGCACGCCGACCCGCAGGCGGTGCGCCGCCTTCAGCGCAGCTCCACCGCCGGGCAGGGCCTGGCCGTGCCGCTGCTGGACCTGCACACCACCTCCGACCAACTGGTCCCCGTGCAGCAGGAGAACGCGTTCGCCGCCCGGGTACGGGCCGCCGGTGACGGCGCCCTGCTGCGCCAGGCCTACGTCGCCCGCCAGGGCCACTGCGGCTTCACCGCGGCCGAGGTCGTCGCGGGCGTGCACGCCCTGGAGCACCGGGTGGTCTCGGGCCGCTGGGACGGCGGCACCACGCCGGCGGCCCTGCAGCGCGCCGCGCAGGCCCTAGGCCTCGACGGAGCGGCGTTCGTCCCCTACCGGCCCACGCGCCTCGTCGTCGGCCGCCGCCACTCCTGATCCTCCGGATCCCTCTCCCGCCGGCCTTCCACCCCTGGACCCGCCATGTCGCTGACCGACCCCCGCTCCTCCGCGCCCTCCGCCGGCCCCTCGTCGAGCCGGCTGCCGCTCGGCACCCTCGTCGCCGGCTGTCTCGCGGTCTGCCTCGCCCAGATCGCCCTCGCCGTGCCCGCCACCCTCAACGGCCTCTTCCAGGAGGACCTGCATCCGATCGGCTCCCAACTGACCTGGATCTCCGACGCGTTCCTGCTGCCGGTGACCGTGCTGGAACTCACCTTCGGTGTCCTCGGCGACCTGTTCGGACGCAAGCGGCTGCTCGTGGGCGGCTCCGTCCTGGTCGTCGTGGGCGAGGCCGTCTCCGCCGTGAGCGGCGGCGTCCACCTGCTGTGGGTCGGACAGGTGGTCTCCGGCCTCGGTGCGGCGGCGCTCTTCCCGACCTCGCTCGCCATGATCGCGGCGGGCACGCACAGTCACCGGGACCGGGCGCGCGGCATCACCGTGTGGGCGGCCGCCCTGTCCACCGGCGGGTTCGTCGCCCCCGTCATCGGCGGCGTCACCGGCAGCCACGACTCCTGGCGCGCGGCGTTCGTGGTGGTCGTGGTGATCGCCGTGGCCAGCACCGCGGTCAGCCTGCTGGGCGCCGCCGACTCCCGGGCGCCCGAGGGCCGCTCGCTGGACCTCGGCGGACAACTCACCGTCGGCGTCGGCCTGTTCGCGCTGCTGTACGCGGTCATCCAAGGGCCGACGGACGGCTGGGGCTCGACCCCGGTCGTCGTCGCGTTCGTGGTCGCCGCGGTGTTCGTCGTGCTCTTCGTCGTCGCCGAGCGGCGCGCCCGTACCCCGCTGCTGCGCCTGGACCTGTTCGCCAACCGGGCGTTCGCCGTCGCCTCGGTCGTCGCGGTCGTCGGCATGTTCGGCTTCCTGGGCACCGCCTACGCCACCAGCATCCGGCTGGGCCCCGTGCAGCACCAGAGTCCGCTGCGCACCTCCGTGGCCTTCCTGCTGCTCAACGGCCTCACCCTGCTCCTGGCCCCGCTCACCTCGCGGCTGCTGGAGCGGGTCAGCGGGCGCTGGATCCTCACCGTGGGCCTGGCGCTGATGGCCGCGGGCGATTTCCTCGCCGCGACCCTGCCGGTGGAGAACCGGGCACTGACCTCCCTGGTGCTGCCCCTGGGCCTGGTCGGTGCCGGGTTCGCGTTGACCGTCTCCTCGATCACCGCCACCGCCGTGAACACGGTCCCGCTGCGCTACGCCGGCATGGCGAGCGCCTCCACCAGCCTGCTCCGCGACTTCGGGTTCACCCTGGGACCGGCGGTCATCGGCGCCGTCGCCCTCAGCCGCGCGGGCTCGCTGTTCAGCTCCGACCTGCACCGCTCCGCGCTCGGTCCGCAGGTCAAGGCGGCCGCCGCCGAGGTCGCCGCGGAAGGCGGCCCGCTGGCCGTCAACTCGGTCCCGGCTGTTCCTGCTGCTGTGGGGGCTGCCGTTCCTCGTCGAGGCACA
>NZ_JACBWZ010000804.1 GCF_013870595.1 Streptomyces sp. WELS2
GCCCAGGCCCGCCGCCTGCGCGACTTGGCGGGCCTCGGCGAATAGACCTCGGCGCATCCGGGGGTACCCGGCGGAATCGGCGCGGACGGTACCGGGCCGTGTCCACGGCCCGGCGGATCCGCGCCGGCCGCCGTCGTCAGAATCCGTGCCGCATGCCGCCGTCGACCGGGACCATGACGCCGGTCAGGTACGACGCGGCCGGGGACAGCAGGAACGCGGCGGTCCGGCCGAACTCCTCGGGCCGGCCGTAGCGGCGCAGCGGAATCCGTGACGCGCTCGCCGTCCGGGTGGCCTCGGGGTCGGCGGACCGCGCGTCCAGCTCGCGCACGCGATCGGTGTCGATCCGGCCCGGCAGCAGCCCCACCACCCGGATGCCGCGCGGCCCCAGCTCGTCGGCGATCGACTTGGCGAACCCGGCGAGCCCCGGCCGCAGCCCGTTGGACACCGTCAGCCCCGGGATCGGCTCGTGCACCGACCCGGACAGCACGAACCCGACGACCCCGCCCTCCGGCAGCTCGGCCGCCGCCGCGCGGGCCAGCCGCACGGCGCCGAGGAAGATCGACTCGAACGCGTCCCGCCACTGCTCGTCGGTGTTGTCGGCGACGAAACCGGGCGCCGGACCGCCCACGCTCACCAGCACGCCGTGGAAGCCCCCGAAGTTCTCCCGGGCCGCGGCGATCAGCCGCTCCGGGGCGCCCGGGTCGGCGTTGTCCACGGCCACGCCCACCGCGTTCGGGCCCAGGGCGGCGGCGGCCTCGGCGACCCGCTGCTCGTCCCGGCCGCTGACGACCACCTTCGCCCCGTCCGCGACGAGCTCCCGCGCGGTGGCGTTGCCCAGTCCCCGGGTGGCTCCGGTGACGATGTACACCCGGTCCTTCAGTCCAAGATCCATGGCCCTATCCTGCCCCGTCCTCCCCGAAGAGCGTAAGCGCCGTGTTCACCAGGCCGACATGGCTGAACGCCTGCGGGAAGTTGCCCAGCTGGCAGCCGTCGAGGGGGTCGTACTCCTCGGCCAGCAGACCGACGTCGTTGCACAGGCCCACCAGCCGGTCGAACAGGTCGCGGGCCTCCTGGGCGCGGCCGGTCATGTGCAGCGCGTCGGCCAGCCAGAAGGAGCAGGCGAGGAAGGCGCCCTCGCCGCCCGGCAGCCCGTCGATCACCGAGTCCTCGGCGTCGTAGCGGCGCAGGAAGCCGCCGTGCCCGAGGTCGTCGCGGATGGCGTCGACCGTGCCGACCACCCGGGGGTCGTCCGGCGGCAGGAAGCCCACGCGCGGGATGAGCAGCAGCGAGGCGTCCAGTTCCCGGGAGCCGTAGTACTGGGTGAAGGTGTTGCGCTCCTTGTCGAAGCCCTTCTCGCACACCTCCCGGTGGACCTCGTCGCGCAGCCGGCGCCAGCCCGCCGGATCGCCGCTCAGCTCCTGGTGCCGCTCCAGCGTCTTGACGGCCCGGTCGGCGGCCACCCACACCATCACCTTGGAGTGCACGAACTGCCGCGGGCCCCCGCGCACCTCCCACAGGCCCTCGTCCGGCCGCCGCCACGCCGACTCCAGGAACCCCATCAGCGAGCGCTGCATGGCCCACATGTGGGGCTTGGTGGGCAGGCCCGAGGCCCGGGCCAGCGACAGGGAGTCCATCACCTCGCCGTACACGTCCAGCTGGAGCTGGTCGACGGCGTCGTTGCCGATGCGCACGGGGGCGGAGCCGGCGAAGCCGGGCAGCCAGGGCAGCTCCGTCTCCCGCAGCCGCCGTTCGCCCGCCACGCCGTACATGATCTGCAGATCGGCCGGGTTGCCGGCCACCGCGCGCAGCAGCCAGTCCCGCCAGGCCTCGGCCTCCTCCTGGTAGCCGGCGGTGAGCAGCGCGCCGAGGGTGAGAGTGGAGTCGCGCAGCCAGCAGTAGCGGTAGTCCCAGTTGCGCACGCCGCCCGGCTTCTCGGGCAGGGAGGTGGTCGGCGCGGCGACGATCCCGCCGGTCGGGGCGTAGGTGAGGGCCTTGAGGGTGATGAGGGAGCGCACCACCGCCTCCCGGTACGGCCCGTCGTAACGGCACCGCCCGGCCCAGGACCGCCAGTCGGCGACGCTGCTCTCCAGCGCCTCGTACGGGTCGATCAGCGGCGGGCGCTTCTCGTGCGAGGGGTGCCAGGTGAGCACGAACGCGACCCGCTCGCCCGCGGCCACGGTGAACTCCGAGTGGGTGCCGTACTCCTCGCCCCAGGTGCGTACCGCCGGCTCGGCGCGCAGCCAGGCGGAGTCCGGTCCGGCGATGGCCACCCGGTGGCCGTCCGCGCGGCGCACCCACGGCGTGATCGAGCCGTAGTCGAAGCGCAGGCGCAGCGTGCTGCGGACGGTGACCCGGCCGCTGAGGCCCTCCACGATCCGTACGACATCCGGGGCGCGCTCGCGCTGCGGCATCAGGTCGGTGACGCGTACCGCTCCGTCCGCCGTCTCCCACTCGGTGTCCAGGACGAGGGTGTCGGGCCGGTAGGCGCGGCGGGTGCAGACGTCCGCCCCCACGGGCGCGATCCGCCAGTGGCCGTGGTCCTCGTCGCCCAGCAGCCGGGCGAAGCAGGCGCCGGAGTCGAAGCGCGGCAGGCACAGCCAGTCGATCGAGCCGTCCTTGCCGACCAGGGCCGCGGTCTGCTCGTCCCCGATGAGGGCGTAGTCCTCGATGCGCGCGTTCACGGAATGCGGTTTCCCGGCGGACCAGGGGGCCAACCAGGTGGTCCGCCGGGGGAGTGAGCCGACCACCGG
>NZ_JACBWZ010000805.1 GCF_013870595.1 Streptomyces sp. WELS2
GACCGCCGCCCAGGGCCTGTACGACCTGCTCGCCCGGCCTGATCCGGCCGCGCCACGCGCCGGACTCGGTGCCGCGTTGCTCGATGTACTCCTTGAACCGCTTCATGTCGCCCTTGACGCGGCGGTCGACGGTGCCGATCAGGTCCCCGACCTTCTCCACCGGCCCACTGGTCTCGACGTCCATCACCAGCTCCACCCTGGTGTGGGTGTCGTCCACCCGTTCGAAGCGGACGCTGCCCTTCTGGTTGGTGTCGCCGCCGACCGTGCGCCACGTGATCCGCTCGTCCGGCAGCTGGTCGACGATCTCGGTGTCGAACTCCCGCCGTACCCCGCCGATCTTCGTGGTCCAGTGATTGTGCCGGTCGTCCAGCTGGGTGATCTCCTCGACGCCTTCCATGAACTCCGGGAAGCTCTCGAACTGCGTCCACTGGTTGTAGGCGGTGTGCACCGGTACGCCGACTTCCACCGTTTCCTTGACCGTGCTCATCTGCACTCTCCGTTCTCGCTGGTGGGGTGTCCCCGGACGGCCGTCCGTACGGCGCGCCCGGGCCGGGAGTGCCGGGTACCCGGAGAGCCGACGGTCATGGCCACGGATTTTGATCATCACCGCCGGCTCGCCGGCGCCCCGGGACCGCGCCCGGCGCCGGCGCTCGCGCCCGGCGCCGGCGGCATGCGGATCCGGCCACCGACACCGTCTTCGGGCCACCGCGCTGACGTGGTGTTTTACAGTGTTTGCCACCAGTTCAGGGCAACAGGACCTGTGAGGTATTCGCGAACATGCCGACCGAGACCTTCGAGTTCCAGGTAGAGGCCCGTCAGCTGCTCCAGCTGATGATCCACTCGGTGTACTCGAACAAGGATGTCTTCCTGCGGGAACTCGTCTCCAACGCCTCCGACGCGCTGGACAAGCTGCGTCTGGAGAAGCTCTGGGACGACTCGCTCGACGCCGACGTGTCCGATCTGCACATCGAGATCGACATCGACAAGGACGCCCGTACCCTGACCGTCCGCGACAACGGCATCGGGATGTCGTACGAGGAGGTCGGGCAGCTCATCGGCACGATCGCCAACTCCGGCACCGCGAAGTTCCTCCAGGAGCTGCGCGAGGCCAAGGACAAGGCCGGCGAGGACGGGCTGATCGGCCAGTTCGGCGTCGGGTTCTACTCCGGCTTCATGGTGGCGGACGAGGTCACCCTGCTGACCCGGCGGGCCGGCGAGAGCCAGGGCACCCGGTGGTCCTCGCGCGGCGAGGGCACGTACACCCTGGAGAAGGTCGACGACGCGCCGCAGGGCACCTCGGTCACGCTGCACCTCAAGCCCGCCGACCCGGAGAACCAGCTCCACGACTACACCTCCCCGTGGAAGATCCGGGAGATCATCAAGCGGTACTCGGACTTCATCACCTGGCCGATCCGGATGGTGCCCGAGAAGTCCGGCGACGACGGCCAGACGCCCGAGCCCGAGACGCTCAACTCCATGAAGGCGCTGTGGGCGCGGCCCCGCGACGAGGTCTCCGACGACGAGTACCACGAGCTGTACAAGCACATCGGCCACGACTGGCGCGACCCGCTGGAGACGATCCGGCTCCAGGCGGAGGGCACCTTCGAGTACCAGGCCCTGCTCTTCCTCCCGGCGCACGCGCCCCACGACCTGTTCACCCGCGACTTCAAGCGGGGTGTGCAGCTGTACGTCAAGCGCGTGTTCATCATGGACGACTGCGAGGCGCTGCTGCCGCCGTACCTCCGCTTCGTCAAGGGCGTCGTGGACGCCGCCGACCTGTCGCTGAACGTGTCCCGCGAGATCCTCCAGCAGGACCGCCACATCGAGATGATGCGGCGCCGGCTGACCAAGAAGGTCCTGTCCACGGTCAAGGAGATGATGACCAAGGACCAGGAGCGCTACGGCACCTTCTGGCGGGAGTTCGGCACGGTCCTGAAGGAGGGCCTGGTCACCGACGCGGAGAACCGTGACGCCATCCTCGCCGTCGCCTCCTTCGCCAGCACCCACCACGACACCGAGCCGACCACGCTCAAGCAGTACGTGGAGCGGATGAAGGACGGCCAGGAGGACATCTACTACCTGACCGGCGAGTCCCGGCAGAGCATCGAGAACTCCCCGCACATGGAGGCCTTCCGGGAACGGGGCATCGAGGTGCTGCTGCTCACCGACCCGGTCGACGAGGTGTGGGCCGACGCCGTCGGCGAGTACGAGGGCAAGAAGCTGCGCTCCGTCGCCAAGGGGCAGATCGACCTCGACGCCGAGGACGAGGACGGCGCCGACGAGAACCGGGAGAAGCAGACCGAGGAGTACTCCGGACTGCTCGGCTGGATGAAGGAGCGGCTGGACGAGGACATCAAGGACGTACGGCTCTCCTCCCGCCTCACCGTCTCCCCGGCCTGTGTCGTCTCCGACGCCCACGACCTCACCCCGGCGCTGGAGAACATGTACCGCGCGATGGGCCAGGAGGTGCCCCGCGCCAAGCGGATCCTGGAGCTGAACCCGGACCACCAGCTGGTGAAGGGCCTCAACCAGGCGTACAAGGAGCGCGAGGACCGCACGGAGCTGGCCGAGACCGCCGAGCTGCTGTACAGCCTCGCGGTGCTCGCCGAGGGCGGCCAGCCGAAGGAGCCGGCCCGCTTCGTCAAGCTGATGGCGGACCGCCTGGAACGCGCGCTGTAAACGTCCTGTGACACTCCCGCCCCGCCGTCACGGCGACGGCGGAGCGGGAGTGTCCAGGTCGAGGGCCG
>NZ_JACBWZ010000806.1 GCF_013870595.1 Streptomyces sp. WELS2
AACACCAGCAGGTCGGACAGCGAGTTGCCGCCCAGCCGGTTGGAGCCGTGCATGCCGCCGGCCACCTCGCCGGCCGCGTACAGCCCCGGCACCCCGCGCGCCGCCGCCGTGTCGGAGTCGACCGCGACCCCGCCCATCACGTAGTGGCAGGTCGGCCCGACCTCCATCGGCTCCGCCGTGATGTCGACGTCCGCCAGCTCCTTGAACTGGTGGTACATCGACGGCAGCCGGCGCCGGACCACCTCGGCGGGCATCCGGGTGGAGACGTCGAGGAAGACCCCGCCGTGCGGGGAGCCCCGGCCCGCCTTCACCTCGGAGTTGATCGCGCGGGCCACCTCGTCGCGGGGGAGCAGTTCCGGCGGGCGGCGGTTGTGGTCCGGGTCCTCGTACCACCGGTCGGCCTCCTCCTCCGACTCGGCGTACTTGTCCTTGAAGACGTCCGGGACGTAGTCGAACATGAAGCGCCTGCCCTCGGAGTTCCTGAGCACCCCGCCGTCCCCGCGCACCGACTCGGTGACCAGGATGCCCTTCACCGACGGCGGCCAGACCATGCCGGTCGGGTGGAACTGCACGAACTCCATGTTCACCAGGGGAGCGCCGGCCAGCAGCGCCAGCGCGTGGCCGTCCCCGGTGTACTCCCAGGAGTTGGAGGTGACCTTGAAGGACTTGCCGATGCCGCCGGTCGCCAGCACCACCGCCGGGGCCTGGAGCACCAGGAAGCGGCCGGTCTCACGGGCGTAGCCGAAGACTCCCGAGACGCGCTCGCCGTCCTTGAGCACGCGGGTGACCGTGCACTCCTGGAAGACCTTCAGCCGGGACTCGTGGTCACCCGTCTCCCGGTAGTCCTCCTGCTGGAGCGCGACGACCTTCTGCTGGAGGGTGCGGATCAGCTCCAGCCCGGTGCGGTCGCCGACGTGCGCGAGCCGCGGGTACTCGTGGCCGCCGAAGTTGCGCTGGGAGATCCGGCCGTCCTTGGTCCGGTCGAACAGCGCCCCCCAGGTCTCCAGCTCCCACACCCGGTCCGGGGCCTCCCGGGCGTGCAGCTCGGCCATCCGCCACTGGTTCAGGAACTTGCCGCCGCGCATGGTGTCGCGGAAGTGGACCTGCCAGGTGTCGTTCTCGTTGGCGTTGGCCATCGCCGCCGCGATGCCGCCCTCGGCCATCACCGTGTGCGCCTTGCCGAACAGCGACTTGCAGATCACGGCCGTGCGGGCGCCCCGCTCGCGGGCCTCGATCGCGGCCCGCAGCCCGGCGCCGCCGGCACCGACGACCACGACGTCCCACTGCTGCCGTTCCACCGCTGCCATCAGAAGAACCTCGGATCGTCGAAGACACCGGACGCGACCAGGTACACGTAGAAGTCGGCGAGCGCCACGCTCAGCAGCGAGGCCCAGGCCAACTGCATGTGACGGGCGTTGAGCCGCCCGACGAACCGCCAGGCCCGGTAGCGCACCGGGTGCCTGGAGAAGTGCTTGAGCTTGCCGCCGACGATGTGCCGGCAGGAGTGGCAGGAGAGGGTGTACGCCCAGATCAGCACGATGTTGGCCAGGAACACCAGGGTGCCCAGGCCCATGTGCCCCCACCGGTAGTGCCCGTCCCGGAAGGCCAGCGCGGTGTCGTAGGTGAGCACCCCGGCCACCAGCAGGGCGGCGTAGAAGAAGTACCGGTGGACGTTCTGCAGGATCAGCGGGAAGCGGCTCTCACCGGTGTACGACCGGTGCGGCTCGGCCACCGCGCAGGCGGGCGGGGACGCCCAGAAGGCGCGGTAGTACGCCTTGCGGTAGTAGTAGCAGGTCAGACGGAAGCCGAGCGGGAAGATCAGGATGATGATCGCGGGCGAGATGCCCCACCAGCCGCCGAACAGGTCGGCGTTGGGCCCAGCGCGCATGGTCCGGCAGTTCTCCGCCAGGCACGGCGAGTAGAACGGCGAGACGTACGGCGCCGCGTAGTAGTGCGCGTCGGCGAAGGCCCGCCAGGTCGAGTAGACGACGAAGGCGAGCAGACCGGCCGCGGTGCAGGCGGGCGCCAGCCACCAGCGGTCGGTCCGCAGATGCGGGGCGGTGATCGCGGCACGCGTACCGGTGCGTACGCCGCCGCGCTGCCGGGGGGATTCCGTACCAGTGGCCAAGTCGGGACTCCGGTCGGTAGCGGGTTTCAGGGGGCGCGGCGGTCGCGGGCGCCCAGGCCCTCGTCGTCCGAGTCCGTCCACAGGCTGATGTCGTAGGGCGCGTCGGAGATGGTGACGAGGTCGGGCCGGCGGGAGGCGGCCGGGGCGGTGGCGGTCTCGCGCAGCAGGGCCACGCTCTCGCGCAGGTGCTCGGCGTCCAGCCGGACCCGCCGTATCTCCAGACCGCCGCGGCCCAGCTGGTGCTCCAGGCGGCTCAGCGACCGGTTGAGGTCGTCCAGACAGCGCTGGACGGCGGTGATGTCGTCGTGCACGGACATGACTTGCCCTCGCTTCCACGGGACCGGCGGGCCATGGGCGGCAACGTTCATGCGCCTTGGAGTGTTGCGCCTCGGCCCGCCCGTGTGAAGGGATGTGCGGCGATTGGCCGGGGCGTACGGGTGCATCGTCCGGGCGGTGTGCGCCGCATGGGTGGGCTTACCGGCTGTCGCCGCCGTGTCGCCCGCCGTTGCCGGATCCTTTCCTCTTCAGTGGCGGCATAGATCTGATCAGCTCCATATACCGCCAAATGCGAGCATAAGGCCCGTGGCTCCCCGGAGGTAGCAGAGATGTCCTAC
>NZ_JACBWZ010000807.1 GCF_013870595.1 Streptomyces sp. WELS2
CCTCAGGCCGCGCCGCCAGCTCCTGGTACACGCGCAGGGACTCCAGGGCCCACGCCCCGACCAGCGGCTCGGGTTCGATGCGGTACGGCCACCACAGGCCGCCGGCGACCGCCGAGGTGGTCCGCTCGGCCGGCTCCCGCGCCCACACCCGTACCCGCCGTCCCGACTCGGCCAGCAGCACGGCCGTCGTCAGCCCGGCGACCCCGCCCCCGACCACGATCACTTCGTCACTCGGCTCAGTGTCCACGCCAGGACGATAGGCCCCGCACCACCCACCCCGGCAGACCGGGGCAGGACCGTGCCCGGCCCCGGTGACCGGCCGCCGGCGTGGCCGGCGCCGGTGCGGCACGCCGTTAGGATCGGCGTCCTGATGACTGCCACCCTCGTTGCCAAGAACCTCGCCGCCGGACACGGCGACCGGCCCCTGTTCTCCGGGCTCGACCTGGTCGTCGCGCCCGGCGACGTGATCGGGCTGGTCGGCGCCAACGGCGCGGGCAAGTCCACCCTGCTGCGGATGCTCGCCGGACTCACCCCGCCCGAGCACGGCGACCTGAGGCTGTCCCCGCCGGCCGCGACCGTCGGCCATCTGCCGCAGGAGCCGGAGCGCCGGCCCGGCGAGACCGTCCGCGAGTTCCTGGCCCGCCGCACCGGTGTCGCCGCCGCCCAGCGGGCCATGGACGAGGCCACCCAGGCGCTGGTCGACGGCGCGCCCGGCGCCGACGACGCCTACGCCGCCGCCCTGGAGCGCTGGCTCGGCCTCGGCGGCGCGGACCTGGACGAACGCGCGGAGGAGGTCGCCGACTCGCTCGGCCTGGCGGTGGACCTGGACCAGCCGATGACCGCCCTGTCCGGCGGCCAGGCGGCCCGCGCCGGCCTCGCCTCCCTGCTGCTGTCCCGCTACGACGTCTTCCTCCTGGACGAGCCCACCAACGACCTCGACCTGGACGGCCTGGAGCGTCTGGAACGGTTCGTCACCGGACTGCGCGCGGGCACGGTCGTCGTCAGCCACGACCGCGAGTTCCTCACCCGCACGGTCACCAAGGTCCTCGAACTCGACCTCGCGCAGCGGCGGATCAACCTCTACGGCGGCGGCTACGCGGCCTACCTGGAGGAGCGCGAGGTGGCCCGCCGGCACGCCCGCGACGAGTACGAGGAGTACGCCGACAAGAAGGCCGCCCTCCAGGAACGCGCCCAGACGCAGCGGGCCTGGATGGACAAGGGCGTGAAGAACGCGCGCCGCAAGGCGGGCGACAACGACAAGATCGGCCGCAAGTTCCGCAGCGAGGCCAGCGAGAAGCAGGCCGCCAAGGCCCGCCAGACCCAGCGCATGATCGAGCGCCTGGAGGTGGTCGAGGAGCCCCGCAAGGAGTGGGAGCTGCACATGGAGATCGCCTCCGCCCCGAGGTCGGGCGCGGTCGTGGCGACCCTGCGGGACGCCGAGGTACGGCGCGCCGGCTTCACCTTCGGACCGGTGTCGCTCCAGGTCGACTGGGCCGACCGGATCGCGGTGACGGGCGCCAACGGCGCCGGCAAGTCCACCCTGCTCGGCGCCCTGCTGGGGCGGATCCCGCTCGACTCTGGGCACGCGGCCCTCGGCTCCGGGGTGCTGGTCGGCGAGGTCGACCAGGCCCGGCTGCTGTTCCACGGCCCCGAGAACCTGCTGGACGCCTTCCGCGCGGCCGTACCCGACACCGAGCCCGCCGAGGTCCGCACCCTGCTGGCGAAGTTCGGCCTGAAGTCCGACCACGTCCTGCGGCCCGCTCGGACCCTCTCCCCGGGCGAACGCACCCGCGCCGCCCTCGCCCTGCTCCAGGGCCGGGGAGTCAACCTGCTGGTCCTGGACGAGCCCACGAACCATCTGGACCTGCCCGCCATCGAGCAGCTGGAGTCGGCCCTCGACGCCTACGAGGGCACCCTGCTGCTGGTCACCCACGACCGGCGCATGCTGGACGCGGTCCGGGTGACCCGGCGCCTGGAGGTGGCGGACGGCAAGGTGACGGAGCGTTAACCCGCCTTCGCGGACGCTTCCTTCGCCGCCCGTTCGACCCGGTCGTGGTGGTCCGGGTCGCGGGGCGCGACGTTGAGACCCTCCGGCCGCTGGCCCACGGCACCGTCTACCAGCTCGCGCACGATGTCGGCGTGTCCGGCGTGCCGCTGGGTCTCGGCGACCATGTGGGTCAGTGTCCGGTGCAGCGTGATCTCCCCGGCCCCGCCCGGCAGCCGGCCTACCGCGTCCAGGGGGAGCGCCGCGATGGTCTCGTCCGCGTGCGCGCAGGCCCGCCGGTACCGCTCGGTGATCTCCTCGCGGGTCTCGTCGGCCCGCGCCCACAGGTCCGAGTCCGGTTCGGCGTCACCCGTCACCCACAGGGGCGTACCGGCGAAGGGCCGGCCGAAGGCCGCGCCGAAGTACAGGGCCTCGGCACCTGCCACATGCTTGACCAGGCCCAGCAGATTGGTGCCGGTGGGCGTCAGCGGGCGCCGGATGTCGTACTCCGTGAGGCCGTCGAGTTTCCAGAGCAGCACGTCGCGCGCGTCCTGGAGATACACCTGGAGGTCGGCTTTGGGATCTGATCCTGTCATGGGACGAGTCTGACGATCAGGTGATCCTTGTCCACGGGTTATCCGGGGCCGGGCGGTGCTCCGCCCGGCCCCGGACCCGTCGCGTCAGCGCTTCTTCTGGTCCAGCAGAAGAAGCGCTGACGCGACGGGCGCCGTGGAGACGCTGAAGACGGTTCCGGCGGA
>NZ_JACBWZ010000808.1 GCF_013870595.1 Streptomyces sp. WELS2
TCCGCTAACGTAGTGAATGTCGAAAGGGCGACGGCGGCGGCTTCGAGGACGGCCTCGGCCAGCCCGGGGTCGCCGGGGTCCGGCTCGGGCAGCTCCATGGCGTCGCCGGCCTCCTGCTGCATGCGGTGGGCGTCGGCGAGCAGCGCCGTGTCGCCCTCGCGTACGCGTGCCTCGGTGGCGCGGCGGCGTTCGGCGAGGCGTTTCTCGACGTCGGCGAAGCGCTGGGTGTCGAAGAGCCGGCCGAGCAGCCTGCCCCGGGCCTCGGCGTCGGCGCGCAGGAAACGGGCGAAGTCCCCTTGGGGCAGCAGGACGACCTGGCAGAACTGCTCGCGGCTCATGCCGAGCAGCTGCTCCACCTCGGCGCCGATCTCCTGGTGGGAGCGGCTGAGGTCCTTCCAGGAGCCGGTCCGGGCGTCGTACTCGCGCAGCCAGGTCTGGGCCTTGTCGACCGTCATGCCCTTGCCGCGCAGCTTGGGCCGCTCCCACGGGGGCTGCCGGGTGATCTCCAGCCGGCGTCCGGCGACGCCGAGTTCGAGGCGGACCTCGGTACGGGTGCCGGGCGGGGCGTGGTCGCTGCGCAGGTGCGTGCCCTGGCCGCTCTGCCGGGCGCCGGGGACCGAGCCGTAGAGGGCGTAGCACACGGCGTCCAGGACGGAGGTCTTGCCCGCGCCGGTCGGGCCGTGCAGCAGGAACAGCCCGGCGCCGGACAGCGCGTCGAAGTCGACGGTCTGGGTGGAGCCGAAGGGTCCGAAGGCGGTGATGTCGAGCCGGTGCAGCCTCACCGGGCCACCTCCCGCACGGTGTGGCCGACGCGCACGGCGTCGAACGCCTCGCGCAGTACGGCGGTCTCGGCGGCGTCGGGTCCGGCGCCGCGCACATGGGCGACGAAGTCCTGGGCGACCTGCTCGTCGCTGCGGCCCGCGAGCCGCCGGGCGTACGAGACCCGGGGGTCGTCGGGGGCCCGTTCGGGGGCGAAGACCAGGCTGAGGGTGTGCGGGAAGCGTTCGGCGAGGCGGGCCATGGGCTCGGCGGGGCGGAGCGGGTCGGTGAGGGTGGCCTCGACCCAGGCGTCCTCGTGACGGGCCAGGTCCGGGTCGGCGAGGAGGTCGTCGAGGCGGCCGCGGATACGGGCGAGGGGGCGCGGCACCGGGCAGTCGACGCGCTCGGCGGTGACCGAGCCGTGCGCGTCCAGGTCGATCAGCCACATGCTCTTGCGGTGATCGGCCTCGGAGAAGGAGTAGGCGAGCGGCGAGCCCGAGTAGCGCACGCGTTCGGTGATGGTCTGGCAGCCGTGCAGATGGCCGAGCGCCACGTAGTCGGCGCCGTCGAAGATGCCGGCGGGTACGGCGGCGACCCCGCCGACGGTGATGTCCCGTTCGCTGTCGCTGGCCTGGCCGCCGGTGACGAAGGCGTGGGCGAGGACGACGGAACGGGTTCCCGGCGGGCGGGTGGCGAGGTCGGCGCGGACACGGTCCATGGCGGCGCCGAGCACGGCCTCGTGGCCGGCCTTGTCGACGCCGAACTCGTCCTTGACCAGGGCGGGTTCGAGGTACGGCAGGCCGTAGAAGGCGACATCGCCGTGGGCGTCATGGAGGACCACGGGGGTGCCGGCGGCGGACGGCTCGGTGCGCAGGTGGATGCCGGCGCGGTCGATGAGCCCGGCGCCGACGCCGAGGCGGCGGGCCGAGTCGTGGTTGCCGGAGATCATCACCGTGGGCACGCCGAGGTCCGCGAGCCGGTGCAGGGCGGTGTCGAACAGCTCCACTGCGGCGAGCGGCGGCACCGCGCGGTCGTACACGTCGCCCGACACGACCACCGCGTCCACCTCGCGCTCACGCACGGTGGTGACGAGATGACCGATGAACCCGGCCTGGGCCTCCAGCAGGTTCACCCGGTGGAAGGCCCGGCCGAGGTGCCAGTCGGACGTGTGCAGGATCCTCATGAGCCCCGAGACTAACGGCCGGGTCCGACAGCACGGCCGGTTGCTCCGGCACCGGTCGTCATCACCCGGCACCCACAGGCCCGTTATGCCCGTTTCACCCCAATTGTCAGGCGTCTCCGTAGGCTTCGCCGCCCAGTTCGAAGCCGGCCGTGCCCGCCGTCACATCGGCGAGCCAGGACCGGAAGGCGTCCACGTCGGCGTCCGGCAGCCCGATCTCGATGGTGACGGCCTCGCCGTAGCGGACGTCGCGCACCTCGCGCCCGGTGGCGCGCAGGTCGTTCTGGACCTTGCCCGCGCGCTGGTGGTCGACGGTCACCGTGGCCAGCCGGAAGCGGCGCCGGGTGAGCGTGCCGAGGGCGTCCAGGGCCTCGCCGACCGAACCGCCGTAGGCACGGATCAGCCCGCCCGCGCCGAGCTTGACACCGCCGTAGTAGCGGGTGACCACGGCGACGACGTACCGCATGTCGCGGCGCAGCAGCATCTGGAGCATGGGCACGCCGGCGGTGCCGCCCGGTTCGCCGTCGTCGCTGGCCTTCTGCACGGAGGCGTCGGCGCCGATCACGTAGGCCCAGCAGTTGTGGGTGGCGTCGGCGTGCTCCTTGCGCACGGCGGCGATGAAGTCCTGGGCCTCCTGCTCGGTGGCGGCCGGGGCGAGGGCGCACAGGAAGCGGGAGCGGTTGATCTCGGTCTCGTGCACGCCCGGGCGGGCGACTGTGCGGTACTCGTCCTGCATCCGGCCAGCCTAGTCCGTGACCGGCCGGCCACTCCCCGGGCGCCCGCCCCGCCGGCCCGTGA
>NZ_JACBWZ010000809.1 GCF_013870595.1 Streptomyces sp. WELS2
CACGAACAGGCCCGGCGACGACATCACCGTGGCACCGCCCGCCAACGCCATCGAGCACTCACCCCGCCGCAGCGCCTGCACCGCCAGATGCAGCGCGACCAGCGACGACGAACACGCCGTGTCCACCGTCACCGCCGGCCCCTCCAGGCCGAACGTGTACGACAGACGGCCCGCGGTGACGCTGCCGTGGGTACCGGTGAGGAGGTAGCCCTCGCTCTCCGGGGTGGCGTCGGCGAGGCGGGGGCCGTACTCCTGGACCATGGCGCCGACGTAGACGCCGGTACGGCTGCCCCGCAGCGAGGCCGGATCGATACCCGCCCGCTCGAACGCCTCCCACGACGTCTCCAGCAGCAACCGCTGCTGCGGATCCATCGCCAGCGCCTCACGCGGCGAGATCCCGAAGAACCCCGCGTCGAACTCCGACGCGTCATACAGGAAACCACCGTTACGCGTGTACGACTTGCCCACCGCGTCCGGATCCGGGTCGTACAACCCCTCCAGATCCCAGCCACGGTCCGCCGGCCAGGACGACACCGCGTCCCCGCCGGACGCCACCAGCCGCCACAGGTCCTCCGGCGAGCCCACGCCGCCCGGGAACCGGCATCCCATGCCCACGATCGCCACCGGCTCGGCGTCGGCGTCGCCGGCGGGGGCCGGTGGTGGGGTCTGCGGCTCGGTCTGGTCTGCGGGGGACGGGCCGAGCAGTTCGGTCCGCAGGAAACGGGCGAGGGCGGCGGCCGACGGGTGGTCGAAGACGACCGTGCTCGGCAGGCGCAGGCCGGTCGCCGTGTTCAGCCGGTTCCGCAGCTGTACGGCCATCATCGAGTCGAAGCCCAGTTCGCGGAAGGACGCTTCGACGTTGATCTCGTCGGTTCCGTCCGTGCCGAGGACGATGGCGAGGTGGGTGCGGACCAGGTCTAGGGCCGCCTCCTGGCTCGCGCGTTCGCCGAGTGCGGCCCACCGTTCGCGCAGCGGTGCCTCCTCGGCGGCGGTGTCGTCGTCCGCCTCGGGCGCCGGTTCGGCGGGCGCGTTGGGTGCGGTGCGGGTGGCGGCGGGGGCGTCCAGCCAGAACCGGCGGCGCTGGAAGGCGTAGGTGGGCAGGTCGACGCGGCGGGCGCCGGTGCCTGCGTAGGCCTTGGACCAGTCGACGGTGACGCCGTGCACGAAGGCCTCGGCCAGGACGGTGAGCATGCGGTCGAGGCCGCCCTCGCCGCGCCGCAGGGAGCCGACGACGCGTCCCTTTCCTGCCGTGGTGTCCTCCACGGTCTCCTGGATGCCGGCGGCGAGGATGGGGTGCGGGCTGACCTCGATGAACGTCTCGTGGCCGGCCTCGGCGAGGGCCCGTACGGCGGGTTCGAAGCCGACGGTGCGCCGGGAGTTGCGGTACCAGTACTGGGCGTCGAGCCCGGCGGTGTCCAGCCAGCGGCCCTCGACGGTCGAGTAGAACCGCACCCGGGCGGACGTGGGGGTCACGGTGCCGAGCAGGTCCAGCAGGGGTTCGCGGATCCGCTCGACGTGCGCGGAGTGGCCGGCGCAGTCGATGGGGAGCAGCCGGACGCGGATGTCCCGGTGCTCGCACCAGGCGATCAGCTCGTGCAGGGCGGCCACGTCGCCGGAGACGGTGACGGCGCGGGGGCCGTTGATCGCGGCGATGGACAGCTGGTCCGCCCACGGGGTGAGGAGGTCCGCCACCTCGGCGGCGGGCAGCGCGACCGAGGCCATGCCGCCGGTGCCGGCCAGCAGGGCGAACGCCTTGCTGCGCAGGGCGACCACGCGGGCCGCCTCCTCCAGGGAGAACGCGCCGGCCACGTGGGCGGCGGCGATCTCGCCCTGCGAGTGGCCGACGACGGCGCCGGGCTCGACGCCGTAGGAGCGCCACAGCTCGGCGAGGGAAACCATCACCGCGAACAGCACCGGGTGGACCACGTCGAGGCGGTCGAGGGAGAGTTCGGGGTCGGTTTCGCTGCCGCCGCGCAGCACGTGCGTGAGGGACCAGGGCACGTGCGGGGCGAGGGCCCGTTCGCAGCGCCGGATGTGCTCGGCGAAGACCGGGGAGGCGTCCATGAGGTCCACGGCCATGCCGGCCCACTGGGACCCCTGGCCGGGGAAGACGAAGACGGGGCGGGCCGCGGTGCGGGAGGCGGCGCCCTGCACGACTCCGGCGGCGGGGCGGCCGGCGGCCAGGGCGGTCAGGCGGGCGCGGAAGTCCTCGGTGGTGTCGCCGAGGAGGACGGCCCGGTGTGCGAAGGCGGTGCGGGTGGTGGCCAGGGAGTGGCCGATGTGCGCCGGGGGCACGGTGTCGTCCAGCCGGTCGAGCAGTGCCCGGGCCTGCCCGCGCAGGGCGGCCTCGGTCTTGGCGGAGATCAGCCACGGGACGGTACCGGTCTCGCCGTCCTCGTCGGCGTCGGTCCGGGCGTCGGTGTCCTGGCGCCAGTCCTCCAGGACCACGTGGCAGTTGGTGCCGCCGACCCCGAAGGAGCTGACGCCGGCGATCAGCGGACCGTCGTCTCCGGGCCAGGGGCCGTGCTCCGTGCGGACCTTCAGCCGCAGCTCGTCGAGCGGGATCGCCGGGTTCGGGGTGCGGAAGTTCAGGCTCGGCGGGAGTTCCCGGTGCTCGAGGGCGAGCGCGGTCTTGATGAGGCCGGCGATGCCGGCGGCGCCTTCGAGGTGGCCGATGTTGGTCTTGACCGAGCCGACGAGCAGTGGGGCGTCGGCCGGCCGGCCGGCGCCGAGCAC